>DASZVM010000121.1:0-4746 GCA_035547295.1 Puia sp.
ACCGTTCTTCAGATATCTTGTTGCCAGGCTATGATAAGGGCTGCTCTTTAATCCTGGATATTCCACGAAATCCACCTGCGGATGCTGGTCCAGCCATTGCGCCAGCGCCAGGGCATTTTCCGTATGACGTTCAAGTCTCAGGGAAAGCGTCTCCAAACCCTGCAGCAGCAGAAAGGCGTTGAAAGGACTTTGCGAGGTGCCGAAGTCCCGCAGACCTTCCACCCTTGCCCGGATGATATAGGCGATATTGGGCAGTCCAAGAGGATTCCCTTCTCCGAATACATCCCAGAATTTCAGACCATGATATCCTTCCGAAGGCTCCGTGAACTGGGGGAACTTGCCGTTGGCCCAATTATAATTGCCCGCATCCACGATGACGCCGCCGATGGTGGTGCCATGACCGCCGATCCACTTGGTGGCGGACTCCACGACTATATTGGCTCCCCATTCGATGGGACGGAACAGGTACCCGCCGGCGCCGAACGTATTGTCGACGATCAACGGCAGATCATATTCCTTTGCAAGAGCGGCGAATTTCTGGAAATCCGGGATATTCAGCCGGGGGTTGCCGATGGTTTCGAGATAAATGGCTTTTGTGTTCTTATCGATGTGGGGAACAAAGCTTTCCACATCATCGCCATCCGCAAAGCGCACGTCGATCCCCAGTCTTTTAAAGGATACTTTGAACTGATTGTAGGTGCCTCCATAGAGATAGGAAGTGCTGACGAAATTATCACCTGCCTGCAGGATATTGTTCAGCGCCAGGAATTGCGCCGCCTGTCCCGAGCTGGTGGCAAGCGCTGCCACCCCCCCTTCCAATGCCGCGATCCGTTGTTCGAACACGTCCGTAGTGGGGTTCATGATACGGGTGTAGATATTGCCGAATGCCTTTAATCCAAACAGATTGGCCGCATGCTCCGAATTGTCGAAGGCATACGAGGTCGTCTGGTATATGGGCACCGCCCTGGATTTGGTGGTGGGGTCTATCTGCTGGCCCGCATGCAGCTGTAGCGTTTCAAAATGATGTTTGCTCATAAAATTTTTTTTGACTATGAAAAATATTAGTCGGCGAATTTAGCGGAAGACGTCACGCTGTGACCAGCGCCTTTCCCTCCGGCTGTGCCGCACGTCCCTCCGGCTGCAAGGCCCGTCCCGACGGCGATGCCGTGCGGGCGATATTCTCGGCGACGCCGGCTCCCCGGACCCGGACATGGATACGATCCAATGCCTGACGGAGGTCTTCGATAAGATCTTCCGTGTCTTCCAGCCCTGCGGACAGACGGATCAGGCTGTCCGATACGCCGGCTGCCCGCCTTTTTTCCACGGGTATGGTCTTATGCGTCATCGTCGCGGGATGTGATACCAGGCTTTTGATGCCGCCCAGGCTTTCCGCCAGCTTGAACAGATTCGTGGACGTCACGAAGTCTTTGGCCGCCCCGGCAGTGTCTTCTTTCAGCGTGAAGCTGACGATACCCCCAAACCCTTTTGATTGCCTTGCTGCGATATCATGACCCGGATGGGTCGGCAGACCCGGATAGAACACTTTGCCTACGGCAGGATGCTGTTCCAGGAAGGCGGCAATGGCGCGGGCGCTGGCCCCATGCTGACGGACCCGCAGGTGCAGCGTTTCGATGCCCCTGATCAGCAGCCAGCTGTCAAAAGGGCTGAGGATAGCCCCGCTGGCATTTTGCAGGAATTTGATCTTTTCTCCCAATTCCTTGTCCTTTGTCACCACCAGACCCGCGATAAGGTCGCTGTGACCACCCAGATATTTTGTACCCGAATGGATCACAAGGTCAGCTCCCAGCGAAAGAGGCTTTTGAAGCGCGGGTGAAGCAAAAGTATTATCCACTGCAAGCAGACATCGGTGAGCCCGGGCGATCTTCGCGATAGCAGCGATGTCGGTGATCTTCAGCGTAGGGTTGGTGGGTGTTTCGATCCAGATAAGCTTTGTCTTTGGCGTGATGGCGTTGAATACATGCTCCGTGTTGGTAGTGTCCACGTACTTTACATCGATGCCGAACTTACGGTACACCTGTTCAAAGAGACGGAATGCGCCGCCATAAATGTCATTTACGGCAATGATCTCGTCCCCCGATTGCAGCAGCTTGAGGACGGCATCGATGGCTGCCAGACCACTGCCGAAGGCCGCAGCTGTGTGGCCGTCTTCCAATTGTGCGATAAGGTTTTCCAGCGTGGCACGGGTTGGATTGCCCGTCCGTGCATAGTCATAGCCTTTGTTCACGCCAGGTGCTTCCTGGACGAAAGTAGATGTCTGATAAATGGGCACAGAGATGGCGCCGGTCAGTGGATCTACAGGAATGCTGTGAATGAGTTGTGTTGTCGCTCCCATGATTAAACAAGTTTTGATGTTGAATAAATGTCTGGTTCAGCGACACCACTTACCAAGAGAATACATCAGAGCGAGTCTCGTTCTTGCTCACCCCGGCCGGTGCGATGGGCAAAAAAAAACTCTTCTGATAGTCAGAAGAGCTTTGAATATGGTGGTTGAATATTATAAAGCGGGTCTGACTTATCTGTCCCGATATTCCATCGGGATGGAGTTGGCACCTTACTTTCAGCCGTTAAGCATCAGCAGGTTGTCAAGGCTTCATCGGGCCATTTCCCTCAGCCTTTCTTGATAAGAGATGTGTTAAGAACTGGCACAAAGATATGGACGGAGATCTGATATTTCCAAATCCGTTGGAATATTTTATCGATTTTTCCACATTGTAATTGCGTAAGAAATTGGTTTATAACGAAATGATAAAAATGAGCATCGGCTATAGCACCTGGTTAACGGGTCAATAACGTGTATTGGAATAATTTTTGGCAACCTTTTGCCAGGACGATGCAGTATCTCTACCTATAAAACCTACAAACATGAAAACGGTAACCAAGTGGCTTGCCTTCGGCGCCTCCGCCGCTGCATCATTTGTATTTTTTGCGTGTAACAAGAACAATTCGTCCAACAGTAATCCCAACATCCCACCGGGAAAATCACAGGTCTCCATTTATATGATGGATGACCCCATCCAGTACTCGAAAGTATTGATCGATATCCGGCAGGTGGCCGTACTGGTGGATACAGGAGCCAAACAAACAGACAGCGACCATGACGATCAGTGGGACGACAATTATTGCGGCTGGCACCGGACCCAGGAGAATAGATCCGTATTCTGGGATACCCTGGATATTACACCCGGCGTATATGATCTCCTGCAGCTGCGCAATGGCGTGGACACGCTGCTGGCCAGCGGTCTGATCCCCAGCGGTAAGATACTGAAGGTGAAGATCACGCTGGGTTCCGACAATACGGTATACACCGACAGCGCTACGCACTACCCCCTGGAAGTATTTGGTCCCCATCCGTACTTTACCATCAATGTCCGCCGCGTGGATGTCAGCGCCGCCGGCAGCAACGACTTCAAGCTGTGGCTGGACTTTAACCTGGAACGCTCTATCTTCTTCTGGAATGGAGAGTTCCTGCTGAAACCATATATAGTCGTGTTCAACGACCAGGTGCAGGCGAAGCTCAAAGGAGAAGCATTGCCAAGGAGAAAAGTAGCGCTGGTCACCGCCTATAGCAGCAGCGACACTTTATATGCGATACCCGACTGGAGCGATGGTGATTATATGATACGGAACGTGCCGGCCGGAACTTATTCCATCAACTTCAAAGGAAGGGATGGGTATAAGGATACGACGATCACGAATATATCGGTGACCACGGGTCAGACATCGAAGGTGCCGGCAGTCACCCTCCATCAATAAATAGCGAATAGCACACAAGAGTTCATTTGTCCATACCGTTAGACCGCCTATTTAAAGCAATCCCTGATCGGCTCGAGCTGGTCAGGGATTTTTTATTACCTTTCATATGTGAAGCGATTGAAAAAGCCATATTCCACCTGCAGCGATGAAGAATTATTGTCGCTGGTACGTAATGATGATGAGACCGCTTTTACAAATTTATATGACCGTTACTGGGACAAGCTCCTGTCCATCGCCTACAAACATTCCAAAGACAGGTCCACTGCAAAGGAGATCGTGCAGGAGCTTTTTATAAGTCTTTGGAACCGAAGAGGTACGCTGCAAATCGAAAACCCCGGCAGCTATCTTGCCACCGCCGTAAAGTTCTCTGTTTTTAAAATGTATTACCGCGAACATGAACGGACGGATAAATTGAGATCGAATCTCTCTTTTGACGAGAACTATACCATCGACGAACTTATCTCCGCCAGGTTCCTTGAAGAATATTTAAATGGCATCGTGGAAACACTGCCCGAAAAATGCCGGATGGTCTTTAGATACAGCCGGGAAAAAGGGATGAAGATCCCGGAGATCGCCGCACAAATGGGTATCTCCGAAAAAACGGTAGAGGCCCATCTGACCAAGTCCTTAAAAACACTCCGTCTTCATTTTTCCAGGAACAAAGCATTGCTCACCATCATTGCCGCGGCAAATTTTTTTTTTGAGCAGCACTAAGGGTAAATACCTGTCCCCCGGTACTTACCATGGTAAACGCCTGCTTATATGGAAAGAGAAAGACTGCTTGCCCTGGTAAAGGGATATCTCGATGGAACCATCTCCTTATCTGAAAGAAATGAACTGCTGAATTGGTACCGCGCTGTAAATGAAGAGGATATAGAATGGGATATTGACCACCCCGGGGACAGGGAAAAGGTCAGGCTGGAAATTTTGTCCGCTATCCGAAAAGGTATCTCGCCAAAGCCCGTCATCGCC
>DASZVM010000122.1:0-3718 GCA_035547295.1 Puia sp.
GGTTCCGGCAATCAGCAGGTGAAGAATGACGACAACGTGGTCATCACCCTGCGGTTCCGCAACGGTTCCGTGGGAACGATCACCTATGCCGCCGGCGGAGATAAGGCCCTTGCCAAAGAACGTTTGGAGATCTTTGGAGGGAATAAGACGGGTATCATCCATGATTTCAGAAAGGGAGAGCTCTTCTCCGGCAATAAGGCCAAATTGCTGAAACTGGAGGGGAAAGGACATCGCCAGGAAGTAGAAGCATTCCTCCATTCCATCCGCGAAGGGCGTGAAAGCCCCATCTCTTTCGAATCGATATACTATACCACGCTGGCTACTTTCAAAGTACTGGACAGCCTGTATTCAGGCATGCCTCAGGTACTGGAAGAGGAGATCAGGTGAAATAACGCTGCAATCGAAGTTTCCCTATCAGGTAAAAGAATGCCATCAGAGCAATGGTAACGATCATGGCCTGAACGACAGCGCCCCACGCATTGTTCATGATAATGCTGACCTTGTAGCCGAAAAGCACAGTTGTGGAGAGCGCTGTGCTGAAGGTAAAATGCTTGAAACTGCCGTATAACAGCACGCCTATCACCAGCGGATGCGCAATATATATCCCATAGCTGTTGGAAGAGATGAACTTCGCCAGTTTCCCCGGCAGCCTGTTGCCGGCTCCGTTGATATGCTGTCTGAAAAATACGAACAAGGCGATCGTGATGGCATAGGTGAACATCCCTTCGCTGCTGTAATAGGTGTCCCTGTGGCCCTTGTGCAGATATTCCGTATTATAGTTCATCCATGTCATCAGGATGGCGGCTGCAGCACCGGCAATATAGATCAGGAGCCGCTGTTTTTTTGCCGGGGGATATTTATGGAGGTAATACCCCAATAAAAAATAAACAGTATACGCGCTGAGACCAAAACGGTCGGCTACGATCAACGAAGGGAAAAAGCCTCTCAGGGAACAAAGACCAACGCCAAGGACCATGAATATCAGCATCTCTTTTTGGGTCAGGGCCCTTACCATCCTGCCCAGGAAAGGGGTGATGGCATAAAGCCCCAGTATGAGGGATATGAAATACAGGTGATAGGAAAGATTATTGAAGAACAGGTCCCGGAACTGGCTTGCAATAAATAAAAAGGTAGAAGGTTTCGGCTGGTTGGTATAGGTGTAGGTTTTAAAATAATACAACCTCATCAAACCATAGATGACCGTCCAGGTCAGTAACGGGATACAAATACGGAGAAGCCTTTTTTTATAAAATACAGCCGGTGGCTCATCCTTGTCCAGCAGCAGCGCCCCGCTGATCATGATAAAAGAGACCACGCTCCAGCGGATGGCCGGGCCGAACAGGATATTGGCCGGCAACCACTCCGCCGGCGGACCAAACAGATAGTAAACGGGCGAAACGCTATGCCATATTATGACGGCAAATGTTGCGGCAGCTCTCAGATAATCGATATAGTGATCTCTTTTCATGCGTGGGAGCGATCATTATTTTTTGTTACCGGGCGCATCTCCGGAAATTGTGTCCACCGTGCAGGACCGGATCAGCACATCCCGGTCATTCCCGCCTTTATCCGCCGCATCCTGATCAAAATAAATATCGACTTCGACATCTTTCTTCTTCTCCAGCAGAAAAGGAATGCGGTAAGTGACATACCCGCTGTCGAGGTGGATATCTTTAAGTATCTCACTGTTGAGCGCAACCTTTATCGAGGGATATTGCCCGCCAGCTTGTGTCCCCCTGGCTGTAAGCCGTATCTCATAGGCGCCTTTGTCCAGATCACCGGAATTGGTAACGACCTCTCCATTGCCATACAGGCGAAAAACGGAATCCTGCCATGCAGCTACAGAAGGGTCGAATAAAAAAAACCGGCCATTGATCCCATGTGTTCCCAATTTTTCGACACGGATCTCACAGGCAGATATGGTAAACAAAAGATACAGCATGAGAATATAGTAGGATAGCAGGTTAACGGGGATTTTCATAAAAACGAAAATAAGCCAATTCCTTATCTTTAGTGCGAAATGCGCCTACCAAAAAAGAAGCTCAGTATATCCAAAGACAAGCTCAAAACAACGGCCGACCTGGGAATCCTCGCAATGGCATTCATCATTCCTTCCGGATTCTATGCGCTCGATCTGGCCGTCCTGGCCCTCATCGGGATCTGCCGGATCCTGCAAGGCAGCATAAGGCTTGATCGTCTTAGACGACCGGTGGTATTCCTACCTATTGCTTTTTATCTGTATATATTTTCCGGATTCTTTTTTTCCCAACATAAAGGAGACGCATTGAGCGCATGGTCGGAGAAGCTGCCGTATCTCCTCTACCCCCTCTTCATCGGTTGCGCCGCGGGGGTTGAAAAGGCATTGATCTCCCGGGCGCTGAGACTCTTCGTCATCTCCGTATGCATCAGCATGGCCCTGGCATTCCTGTATGCAGGTATCGATACATGGGTCGCACATACTGCCACCATCCAAATGGGAGAATCCATTTATAACAAATTCAGCTGGTATGGGCTTACCAGGGTATTCCCTGACTGGCATCCCACCTGCGTATCTCTTTTTTGCAATATGGCGATCGCCATATTGCTGTACCACGCACTGCAGGGAGACCGGCGGCTCTTTCGCAAACACGGCTACCTGGCAGCAACCATTATATTCCTGAGCATTTGCGTGTGTTTGCTTTACTCAGTGACGGGCATAGTCACCTATGCATGTCTGCTCGTGTTCTTCCTGTTCAGATGGATGCATGCACAGCGGTTATCTTTTACGGTGAGGATAGGTACATGTCTCGCAGTGGCGGCGCTGCTCGCCGGCCTGCTATATGCCAACCCGATGGCCATGGACAAGGTCCGGCAGTTGCGGGAGAAGGGATGGACAGCCACGGACAAACAGGATGAAAGGAACGTGCTGACGATCCGGCTGGCAAAATGGATTACCCACCTGGATATATTTCAGCATCATCCCTTATTCGGTACGACGGCAGGGGATATAAGGGACATGCGCAAAGAGACATACAGACAGAAAGGATATACGGACCTGGCAGCCTATAATTACAATGCCCATGATCAATACATCGAAGTCCTGGCCACCTATGGGATAGCTGGCGCTATCCTTTTTTTCGCCATGCTGGGCGCGGCATGCGCTCTCGCCTTCCGCAACACGCTGCTGACTGCATTTATGATCTCCAGCCTTCTCATAATGATGACGGAATCTTTATTGGAGAGACAGCAGGGGCTTAATTTTTTCCTCTTTTTTTATAGTCTGCTGACACTGTCCGGGGTACCGGGAGGCGAAAGTCCCCTAAGGGTCCTGCGGCGTCCAGCTTCATAAAACGATGCTTCAGCACCAGGGTAATGAATTTAAGATTGCCCACCAGGTACCGTTTGAACATGCGCCGGGGTTCCTGGTAGACACGGTACAGCCATTCCAATCCCGCTTTTTGCATCCAGACGGGCGCCCGTTTTACCAGACCGCTTACCACGTCGAAGCTGCCTCCGACGCCCATGACGAAGTTGACCTTCTTTAATACATCCCGGTGCTGGAAGAGGAAATTCTCTTTCGTGGGAGAAGAAATAGCTACAAAAAGGATGTTGGCTCCGGAGTCCGCTATCTGACGTGCGATGCCGGGTTCATCCTCCTTGCTGAAATAACCGTTGCGATAGCCTGCGATGATAGCAGGAGAATAGATGTTGGAATAATGTTCCACTACCGTACGGACGA
>DASZVM010000123.1:0-2618 GCA_035547295.1 Puia sp.
TCCATGAGAAATACGTTATTATCACGGGCGGCCTGCACCATTTTACCCACTTCCCTTTGCGTCAGGGCCATCGGTTTTTCGCAAAGCACAGGCTTGCCATGCGTAAGGGCAAGGATGGTCTGATCGCAGTGAAAGGCATGAGGGGTGGAGACATAGATGGCGTCGATGTCCGGGTCTTTTACCAATGCTTCATAGCTGTCGTAGTGTCTGGGGACATTGTATTTTTCAGCAAATTCGCGGGCACGGCTGCCATCCCTGGAAGCGATGGCGTCCAGTTGCGCGTCTCCGGCCAGGGTAAGGGCAACGGCAAATTTATGAGCGATCTTTCCGGGGCCGATGATACCCCACCTATAATTTTTCATGAACGCAAAATACGGAATTGCCGGGGTTTGTATCTTTATGGGATGAAAACAGAACAATCGCGAGGACCCGAACGAACCAAAGGTTCGTTGTCCGAAGGACAGACATTAGATATTCCGAGCGATTGGATTAAATTACCCGGAAAACAATCGCGAGGATTTATATTCGACCTTAATGGAACGATGATCGATGACATGGAGTATCATTTGACGGCCTGGTACAATATCCTTAACGAAGATCTGAATGCGGGGCTCAGCCGGGAAGAGGTGAAGAGCCATATGTACGGAAAGAATGAGGAACTGCTGGACCGGATATTTGGCGTGGGACATTTTAGCCCCGAGAAGGTAGTGGCGATCACCAAAGAGAAGGAATCCAGGTATCAGCAGGCCTTCCGGCCTCATTTGCAGCTGATAGCAGGGTTGCCGGATTTTCTTCGTAAAGCGAGCGAACATCATATACGCATGGCCATCGGCTCGGCGGCCATCCCATTCAACATCGACTTTATACTGGACAATCTTTCTATCCGTCATTATTTTCAGGCTATAGTCAGCGCGGATGATGTGACAGTGAGCAAACCCCATCCGGAGACTTTTCTGAAAGCTGCCGGCCTGCTGGGCGTGGCTGCGCCGGGCTGTCTTGTTTTCGAAGATGCTCCGAAGGGTGTCGAGGCGGCGCTTAATGCTGGGATGCGCTGTGTGGTATTGACGACGATGCATGATAAGGATGAGTTCAGGGATTATCCCAATGTTGTCAGGTTCATCGACGATTATACGGATGTTTCGCTGGGGGAATTATTCTCATGACCGCAAAAAGATATATGATCATGCTCGGCCTGCTGTTGCTGTGTGGTATTCCGGCCTGTAAGAAGACCGTGCAGGTACATCTGGACGATGCTCCCCCAAGGGTGGTCATCGAGGGGGAGATATCCAATCAGCCTGGTCCCTACCAGGTGAAGATCACAAAGACGGTAAGTTTTTCGGATTCCAATTCTTTTCCTCCTGTCAGGGGAGCAGTTGTAACCATCATGGACAGTACCAACGGGTATTCGTATGTTTTTGGCGAGTCGTCGCCGGGTGTCTATGTTTCCAATGACTTTGCGGGGATACCAAGCCATACCTATCAGTTGACGGTGCAGGCGGATGGACAGGAATATACGGCCAGCTCCACCATGCCGGCGACTGTGCCGCTGGATTCCGTCACTTTTGCCGTAAATACGAATTTCAATGGCAAGAAGGAACTGAATGCCGTGGTAAATTTCCAGGACCCTCCGGCAAGGGTGAACTACTATCAGTTTATCGAACATGTCAACGGAAGGCTTATTCCCAACATTTTTGTATTCGAGGACAGACTGTCGGACGGAAGGTATATCGAGCAGCCATTATTCAACGACAGCAGCTATCTGCAGAGGGGAGATACTTTGCAGATAAAGATGTATTGTATCGACAGGAATATCTATAATTATTTCTTTAGCCTTCTGCAGGTGTCTGCCGGCAATGGCGGGTTTCAGACCGCCTCTCCGGATAACCCCGTCACCAATATCACAGGAGGGGCCCTTGGTTATTTCAGCGCACATACCATCAACCTGGAAAAGCTGATCGTGTATTGATCTCCGCCTACGGCTGATAGCTTTTGATCTTGTTGTAAAGTGTCTTGCGATCGATCTTCAGGATCTCCGCCGCCCTTGATTTGTTGTAATTCACCTGTTTGAGCACGTTCATGATCGTGTCATATTCCGCCTGTGCAGCTGCATTTTTAAGGTCCGTCTCCTTATGCGCTACTGGGTGGTGCTGAACGGTGGCTGCGTAAGGTTCGCCGGCAGGGGCGGTAAATGCGTTGCTATCCACGATCTCGGGAGGCAGGACCCGGATATTGATAAGACCGCTGGCCGTCAGCAAAGCCGCCCGGCGGATCACATTGCGGAACTCACGCAGATTACCCGGCCAGGAATAATTCAGGAATATCTGCATTACGTCCGGTTCGAAGCCTTCCACCTCCTTATTAAGCTCTTTATTGGCCTTTGACAGGAAGAATTCCGCGAAGGGGGCGATATCCTCTTTGCGATAGCGCAAGGCCGGCAATATGATGGAAAATTCGTTAAAACGATGGAAAAGGTCTTCCCTGAATTTACCTTTCCTGTAGGCTTCCTGGAGGTTCTCATTGGAGGCTACGATGATCCGTACGTCCACGTCCATTTCCTTTACACCGCCTACCCGTTTGAACTTCCTTTCCTGGATGACCCGCAGGAGGGCTGCCTGGAT
>DASZVM010000124.1:0-4958 GCA_035547295.1 Puia sp.
TCTACAACCTTGCTTATGCCAACGGTCCGAAGTTCGACCCGACGGTCGACTGGACACCGCCTGTGCATATGAACCATACCGATCTGCCCAGGCTTTTCGATGCCAACGACAAGCCCCTGTACAATACAAATTGGGAAAAAGAAGTGTACAAACCGGCTTTCTCCAATGACCATTTTATCAATATTCAGGGCGGCAACGACAAATCGCAGTACAGCGCATCCCTGGGATATCTGAACCAGGACGGTCTGATGATCAACAGCTGGTTTAGAAGATACAGCGCCAAGCTGACCCTGGACAACGACGTGAACAACTGGCTGAAGTTCGGCGGTTATATCAACGTCATCCAAAGCACTCAACGCCTGGTATCGGATGCCAACGGCGCCCTCAACGTTCCCCGCATGGTGGCCGAAGAAGTGGCGATCGTCCCTATCAAATACCCTGACGGCAGCTGGGCCGGCAATAACGACATCGCGGGGCTGGAAGGCGGTCCCAACCCGGTGCACATTTCACAAAGCCGTTATACATTAAACAATACCCTTCAGGCACTGGGTGACGCTTACTTCACCATCCACCTGACAAAGGACCTGGATTTCAAATCGGACTTTGGCTATACGGTCGCGGGCATGAAGAACAACTTTTATTCCGGACAGGACCTCCCCCACCTTTCACAGGACCAGGGTGGCGAGGCCCATGTAAGCAGCTACTACAATTATTTCTGGCAATCGGAGAACTATCTCACCTGGAACAAAAAATTCAACAGCCGGCAAAGGATGACAGCGCTGTTGGGCGCCTCCTGGCAAAAGTTCAAGTCGGAATACGTGGATGCGGAGACCCAGAACTTTATCAACGACTTCTTCCAGTGGCAATCTTTGCAGGCCGGATCGGTGCGCAGCCAGACGCAGAGTTCAGTGCCCAATCCCTGGCAGATGAACTCCTACTATGCACGTATCATCTACAACATCGACGAAAAGTATATGATCACCGCCACGGGCCGCTATGACGGCAATTCCCGGTTCGGTGAAAATAATAAATACGCCTTTTTCCCTTCGGTAGGCGCTGCCTGGCGGATCTCCGAAGAAGACTTCATGAAAAAGAGCAATGTCATCAGCTATATGAAGATCAGGGGCAGCTACGGTTACACCGGTAACTCGGAGATCGGTTTTGGCCAGTCGCTGGGACAGATAACGCCGGGTCTCACGGTGCTCAATGGCGCCAATCAGTCTACCCTGTTGCCCGGTTATGTGGGCAATAGCAACATTAAATGGGAAAAATCCCAGCAGGCAGACGCCGGCATCGAATTTGGCCTGTTCAGGGACAGGATCGAAGCGAATATCGATTACTACAACCGTACCACCAAGGACCTGCTGCTGCAAACACCCATTCCCTGGTCCGCGGGCATGCAGACGGCCAACGTTTACAGGAATATCGGTTCCGTACGCAACTCGGGTATCGAGATCAACCTCCATACGGTGAACGTAAAGACCCCTGACTTTACCTGGAGCACCAACTTCATCTTCGCCAGCAACAAGAACAAAGTGCTCAAGCTGAACGAAGGCAACGCAGACATCTTCCCCGGCCCCAACTTCCTGGGCCAGACCAATGTCATCCGCGTGGGTAAACCCATCGGGTCCTTCTACGGCATGACCCGTCTGGGCACTTACAGCGAGAGTGAAGCCGCGGATGCAGCGCTGGTAGGCTTAAAGCCCGGCGACCGTAAATACCTGATGGATAAAAGCGGTACGAATCCCGTCCTGGATATCATCGGACGCATGTACCCCAAATGGACAGGGACCTTTAGCAGCACCATCAATTACAGGAACTGGGATTTCTCCTTCGATATCCGATTTGTACAGGGTGTAAATACGGCAGCGACCTTCAAACATTCCACCGAGGACAGACAGACCATCGCCAACAGCCTGGCCACTGTCCTGAACGCCTGGACACCCGAGCACCAGAACACGAAGATCTCGCAGGTAAGACCCTATAAGAAAGCGCAGGACTCCCATTTCGACACATGGTGGGTGGAAGACGGGTCCTTTATCCGCGGTCAGAACATGACGCTGGGGTACTCATTGCCGGATGCGGCCGTAAAAAGGATGAAGCTGACGAAGATCCACATCGCCGCCAGCGTACAGAACTTCTTCCTGCATACCAAATACACCGGTTACGATCCGGAAGTGGATACCTTCTTTTCCGGCTATGGCCAGAACGCAGGTTTCTCGCAGAACCTGGACTTCTTCGCCTATCCCAGACCGATGTTCTATACGTTGGCCCTGACAGTAGGATTTTAATTGCGAACCAAACGTAAAAACCAAACAATGAAACGTAAAAAATATATAAGCATCGTTTTACTGGCCGCGGTCTCCCTGGGGTCCTGTAAAAAGTTCCTGGAAGAAAAACCCACGAGCTTTCTAAAACCCGGTTTTACCATCACCAATGTCAAGGAAGCAAGAGCGCTTACCAACGGCTGCTATTCCAGGCTTCAGGGAATGGTCACCGGACAGCCCGCCTCCTATGGCGGCAATACCTGGAACCTCATGGAGTTCATGACGGGGAAGGCCAACAGCGATCTGGGGCAAACCGGCTTTGTGAACTATCAGACGCTGAACTACACCAGCCAGTCCTTCTATTTCGACACATGGTGGCAGCAGATGTACCTGGGCATCGGCGCCTGCAACCTGGCCCTGGAAAGCGTATCCGCGGCCAGCTCCGGCGTGATGACCGACGGCACAAAAAACAACATGCTGGCCGAAGCGCATACGCTGCGGGCCTTGTATTATTTCTTCCTGGTCAGGATGTATGGCGCAATACCTATGGTGACCAGCGTTCCAAAAGACCTGAACCTGAAGCTTAGCCGCACGCCCGCAAAAAGCATCTATGACAGCGTGATCATCCCTGATCTGCTGGCGGCAGAGGGGTCCGGCCTGCCATGGTCGGATAATACAGGCCTGATATCCATGAGCGCCGTCAAATCCATCCTGGCAGACGTGTACCTCACCTATGCGGGCAATCCCATCAAGGGCGGCGACCAGTACTATGCCGAATCAGCCAAACGCTCGAAGGAGGTCATCGACAATGGCGGCTACAGCCTTTTTAAGGAATACACCGATATGATCAACCCTGCCAATAAGAACAAGGGTGAATTCATCTTCCAGGCGCAATACGCGGCAGCAGCGAATGCCACCAATCCGCTGACGGCGCTGACCATCCCAAACTATTCGGGTATCTCCAAATATTCTGACGAATACGGCTCGGTGTTCCCTACAGAGCAGTTCATCGCTTCCTTCCCCGCCGGTGACAAACGGGTCCAGGAACGCCAGTTCTTCTACACGAAATACCAAAGCATCAAAACTTCGGATACCGTTGTATTCAAACATCATTATATCTATAAATGGTTTGATTCCACAGCCGTGAGAAGTACGGCAAAATCTGATCTGAACTACACGATTTATCGCCTGGCCGACGTATATTTAATGTACGCGGAAGCCTCCAACAGGGCGGAAGGCGGCCCCAATGGCGATGCCATCCATTATGTAGATCTGATCCGTGAACGAGCCAACCTGGGCGATATCACGGGTATACCTTCCCAGGCCGATTTTGAACACGAGGTATGGCTCCAGCGCTATTTCGAGCTCTGCTTCGAGAACAAGATGTGGTTCGACATGATACGTACCCAAAAAGTACATAACGATGTGACGGGCAACTGGGATGACTTTGTAGGGCACAAGACAGTATGGAATACCACCTTCTCAGCCAATCAATTGCTCTTCCCCGTACCCCTGCAGGAGATCCAGGTCAATCCTAATCTGCTGCCCAACAACCCTGGATATCAATAAGCGCCCGATACACGCCTATACACATGAGGGAATAATACGGCCGGCTGACGAAAAATTTCGCAGCCGGCCTTTTTCATGTATATTTGTCTGAACATGTCTATTTTGCAAACCTTCTACGACGAATTGCTTGGCTTCACGGGCCTGAGGCCCTTGCTGGAAATGTACCAGAAAGGAGATTACTCTCCCTTGTCCACTCCCCATGGCATATTTGGCGCCATCTCACCCGTCATTCCCTTTTTGCTGCTGATAGAGATCGCCCGGGCCATCACCTACAAACGCTTCAGGATCGAAGACTATCGCATGCCATTTTTTGTCTTTGTGGCCAACCGTTTTATCTCCCGCTTTATCTCCATCGCAGCCGTGGCCTTTTGCATCGGCCTTTTTGAAAAATATGCCGTCTTCAGGACCCGGTTCACCTGGTACTGGCTGATCTATGGATATATCGTCTGGGAATTTGCCCACTTCATCTATCATTATTTCGGGCATAAAGTACGCCTGTTCTGGTGCCTCCACTCGACCCATCACGCGCCGCAGACCATGAACCTCTCCGTCACCTATATGCATTTCTTCATGGAAGCTCCTTATGCGGATGTGATACGGACCTCCATCTGTATCCTGGCCGGGGTGAACCCTCCCCTCCTCTTTTTTATCATGGCCATCGACGGTACCTGGGGTGCGTTCATACATGTGGGAGAAAATATCATGAAGGACGGACGAATGGGCTTTATGCGCCGGGTCATCCTTACCCCTTCCCATCACAGGGTACACCATGCCCGTAATCCCCTGTACATGGACACGAACTTCTGCAACCTGCTGAACATATGGGATAAGGTCTTTAAAACATACCAGGATGAAGAGGACACGGAAAGGATAGAATACGGTATCACCCGCCCTGTCAATACCCGGAGCTTTTGGGATATGTACTTCGGAGAGTTCGTCTGTCTGTTCAGGGATATTGCAAAAGCGCCAGGTCTGAAAAATAAGTTCCTTTATATCTGGATGCCCCCCGGCTGGAGCCACACAGGCAATCACAAAACAGCCAAAGTAGTAAAAAAAGAGCACGGTTTGCAGCCGGGGTCATCGCTTCACCACCCGCTGTAAATACACTTTCTTCTGCGTAAC
>DASZVM010000125.1:0-2275 GCA_035547295.1 Puia sp.
ATGCTCCTTCTTCAACATGGGAAGGATGGTGGAAAACCGGCTGTTCCTGGTCCGGGCCATATACTCCGTACAGATCAAAGGCTTGCCGTTCGCCTTCAGCAATTGCACCGTTCGTTGATGCCAGGGCAGCTCCTCATAGTCATGATAAGTGATCACATCCGAATTGGTCAGCTGGAATGCATTCAGCTTTTCCAGGTTCCAGCTCCAAAGCCCCGCGCTGACAGGCTGCTCCGGCCGCACGGCCCAAGCCCATTCAAATGCTTTCGACAGCAACGCCAGCGAAGAATCCCCCTTGCCGCTGTTACCCGGCTCATTGTACAGGTCCCATAAAAGGATACGCTTGTCATGAGCAAAGGTCGTCAACACATCCTTTACATATTTCTCCAGCAGCGGGAAATTGGAAGGGTCCGTGGAGGCCGGCTGACCAGGGTCCTGGACCCAACCGGAATTATGTACCCCCGGCTTCGGCGCGGGCTGTATCCCCGGCTTCGGCGTCTTGTTCCAGCAATCATCAAAAAACACAAACAACGGTTGGATATGATGCTTGTCGGCAATGGCCAGGAACTGATCCACCCTCTTTTTAAAACCCGCGGGGTCCGCCTTCCAGGCAACAGAATGCAAAAAGACCCTCATCGTATTGAACCCGATGCTTTCAGCCCAGCCCAGCTCCTTGTCGATGGTAGCAGGATCAAAAGTTTCTGCCTGCCACATCTCCAGCTGATTGATGGCATTAGCAGGGATATAATTCGCGCCCGTCAGCCATTTATGCTGCTGATACCAGGCATTCGCCTTTTCCGCGGACCATACCTTGCTCTGACCAACGGCCCTTCCCGCAGTCAGCAGCAGGACCAGCATAGATAAACCAAAAAATCTTCTTTTCATATAAAATACTTATCGTTTACAAATTCATCCCGGCAGTCCCTTAGTTTTTGTCGATAGCCTGGACCAACGCCGCCATCTCTTCGTTGTTTGAAAAATGGGTATGATGCTCCTTTACCCAGTGATTGATAAATTCTTTTTTGGCCGGAAAAATATTGCTTAGTTGACGGATACTGTTTGCCGGGCGGTACTGCCCGCCGGAAAGTATCCAATAATCCTGTTTGCCGATGATCTGAAACCCGTCGGGCAGCTTTAGATTATAGGCGCCTCCGCTCTGGATCAGCGATTTCAGGGCATTGGCCGCAGCCGTATTCGATGTCATCCCATATCCCAGGTTGGCCCCTTCCTCCTTGATGGTAGAGCTGTATTCCACCAGCAGGGGAGAAGAGCAGCGGCACAACAGCTCATAAAATTTCTTATCCCCCGGCACAAAGGCCCTGCCTCCGATCACCACCGAATCCACCTTTTCGGGCTCACCCAAGGCCAGATGCTTCCCTCCATCATCGAATACCATTTCTGCCGTCAGCGTATTATAGTTCAGATCTGCCTCCTGGGTCTCACCGGTCTTGAAAAAGACCTTCCCTTTCTCGAATGCAGGGAATATGTAATGGGTCAGGATAACGCCCCCTGCATCCTGCGCAGTGACATGCATTCCCCAAAAAAAGACAGCCCCGGAAAGGATAAGATTTCGCATAGCTTATTTTTTCAATTTCTCTTCCAGCACCTTCATAAAATATCCTCCTACTACGCTTCTCGCCTGGAACCCTACCTGCTTTGCATCTTCCGTCTCATGCCAGTCGCTGAGAGGCACCCTGGTCGGGGTCTCATTCACATACCTGTACACGGGGTTCACCAACGCCTGAAAATCCCTTTGATTGTCAGCCAGCACCGCCGTCCACATGATCCAGTCCGACTTCGTATAGCTCCGGCGGCTGTCCAAAGGAAGACCATACTTGTTTTGCTTCGTAAGATAATAAGCCACTTCCATATCATACACCTCCTTTGGGAACAATCCCAGTCCAAGCAGCTTATCCCATACAAGGTTATATTTCTGGCTCCAGGTATCCTTGCTCTCAAAGACCAACCCAAAATGATTTCCATTATCCGCCATCCGCATCCATTTCACCACCATATCCTTCGCCATCTGACCATACGTGGCAGCCGTTTCCTTCGCTCCCAATTGCCCGGCCATCCAGGCATACCCGCCCAATGCAACAATGGCCTTGGCCGATAAATTCACATTCCGGGCAAGATGCCCCGCAAAATCATCCGTACACAGCTGGTTGGCAGGATCGAGCCCTTCCTTCGCTAAATACGCCGCCCAGGTGCTGAGGGTTTGCCAATGCCTCTTCGCATAATCCGCTTTCCCTTCCGCCTTGCAGATGGCTGTCGTAAG
>DASZVM010000126.1:0-10613 GCA_035547295.1 Puia sp.
GTCTGCGCTGCCGTTGGGACAATGGGGAGAATAAGTGATCAGCCACAGCCTGCCTGCCCAGGGCACGACAGCCCCGATGCCGTCTTCACCCCCACCGCCGGGCTTGCCGCCGACGCTGCACTTGTTCGGGCCGCCTTCGTAAAAAGTAGCCAGGTGCGGATAAACACCGCTGACCTGAAGATGCTGTTGCGCTTGCGTTTGGGCTCCGCTGACGATAAATAACAATAGGAATAATACTTTACTTGCTTTCATGAGATCAATACCCGTCATTTTGTGAAAGTTTAGGATTCACTCTTCTTTCGATGTCAGGAATAGGCCAGAGATATTGGCGCTTCTTATCGAAATTCCTTTGGGCCACTATTTTTACGTCGCTGCCAAAACCCGAGTAATCGGCGATCCCATCGTCGTCGATGGGCGTAACTCCGGGGAATGGCCATTTGCTGCGGTTCTGATTGGCAGGGTCCGGCAAGCCGATCACCGGCCTGGTAAGGGCTTTTTCCGCAAGACGCCAGCGGATAAGGTCCATATAGCGCAACCCTTCCAGGGGGAACTCCACTCTTCTTTCTCTGCGTAGTATCTGTCGAAGCGCAGCCTGGTCGGTGACGGTTACCGCAGGATACAACGATACCTGGTTCACGTCCGCTCCATACGCCCGTGCTCTCACCTGGTTGATGGCATTCAGCACGCCGGCATCGATGTCATTGAGCTCTATCCTGGCTTCCGCATAGGTAAGAAGCATCTCGGCATACCTGCAGATGATCCTGTCGTTGTCTTCCGCCAGCTTGTCTACCCAGCTTTGCTCGATGCCTTTTCTCCATAAAAAGCCCGTATAGCTGGCAAACGGCGCGTTGGTACGACAGTCGTTGTTTTTTATAAACCCGTTCGTTACCGTGCTGTAGACGGTCAACGAGTCAGGGTGTGGCTGATAACCTACTCCCAGCCATAAAGTCCCAAACTCGACGATGTTTGCCGTAAGCCGTGGATCACGGTTCCTGAAAGGATGGAGGAAATCGTAGAGGGGTGATCCATCGATAGGGCGCCCATCGGTACATTCATAGGCATCTACCATTTCCCGGGTGGGGATGCGGGCGCCAAACCCACCCCTGTTCCGTGGTAAAAAATCCTGTACGACAGTGCCGCTGCTGTATACATTTTGCGTTTGGTCCCGGGGGATGCTGATAATGAGCTCCGGGTTATTTTCACCTGCTTTTTGGAACAAGCCCGCATAAGAAGGATATAGCTTATATATCCCCGTATTTGCCAGGTCCATAACCCCCTTTGCCGCATCACGGGCTACCTCCCATTTGCTGAAATACAAGGCTGTCCGTGCTTTTATGGCAAGCGCGGCCCCCTTGGTCAATCGTTTGACCGCCGAGGCAGGATAAGAGGAAGGCAGATTGGATGCCGAAAAATCCAGCTCATCGAAAATGAATTGGAGGATACTGTCCTTGCTTTTCCTTACATTATTGGAAGCCTCTGTGATGGTTTGTGTTTTTGTCACAAAAGGGATGTCCCCAAAATGAGCGATCAGTCTTGCATATTGGTAGGCTCTTATCAGCCGCATTTCCGCTTCATATTGCGTAATGACGGCAGCAGATGTATTGACGGCCGCTTTGTCCTTGTTCTCCAGGAAGCTGTTCACCCTTGCGATAGCATTATAGCATGTCTGATAATAGCTTTGCACATTCGCATCCTGGGCATTCATGGTGCCAAAGGTCACCGCATTGCCCAGCTCGCCGCGGTACCAGTGGTTGTCAGTGTAGGTTTCATCGTCGTTCGACCAGAAATCTATCCGGTACAGATCGTCCACCGCCATTTCCAGTTCCGTCTGGTTCTTATAAAAGCTGCCGGTGGACACCTGGTCCGGCGGCGTAAGATCGAGCTTATTGCAGCTGCTGGCCAACAGCGCGGATACAGCCAGGATATATATGATCGTTGTTTTCATTTCCGATGTTTTTGAATTAGAATTTGATGCTTGCGCCTGCCAGGAATGTGGTTACGATGGGATATGATGCATTCCCGGATTCAGGGTCTATATATTTTGGGAAATGACTGACAGAGAACAGGTCATTAGCCGCCAGGTATACGCGGATGGACTGAACACCCGCTTTTTGTAACAGGGGTTGCCGGAAAGTATATCCAAGGGTCAGGTTCTTAAGACGGAAATAGGCGCCATTGATCAGCCAGTAATCCGACATAGCATAGTTGTTGTTATTGGACACGCGTGACAAACGGGGATACCTGGCCGCAAGATCCTGCGCGGGTGTTTTTGCCGGGCTCCAGTAACGGTTGGCTATCTCTGTGGACACATTCCCAAAAGCTTCCGCAAAAGGCTGAATGACGTCATTATTCAGACGGCTCAGCTGTTTGCCTACCCCCTGCCATGCAAGACCAAGATCAAAATTGTTATACTCCAGCCGGATATTGCCGCCATAAATGTACCTTGGCAGAGAGCCGCCCAATAAAACCCTGTCGTCGGCATTTATCACCCCATTTTTTTTCACGTCCTCGTACCGGACATCCCCTGCTGTCACGGTTGAGCTTGTACGGGCTGAGCCTACGGTATCGCCGGCATTTTGATAGAGGCCTTTCGATCTGTACCCATACCATTCATTGAACTCGCTACCCTCAAACGTGGACTGGTCGCCGATGATCTTCGTACCCCGCATGTCCAGCACCTTGGACCTGGCATCGGATATATTAAAGCTTGCGGAATAGTTCAGCTTCCCGACCTTGTCCTTCCAGCCGACGCTGAGCTCCCAGCCGTGAATACCCAGGGTGCCTGCATTTTGCTGCGGTTTGCCATAGCCGAGGTTTAATGGGACATCCAGCAGCAGTAAGATATTTTCCGTTCTCTTGTAATAATAATCGCCGGACGCGGTAAGCCTGTTGCTCAAAAAAGCGGCATCGAGCCCCACGTCCCTGGTCTTGGTGGTCTCCCATGAGATATCATTCACCGCATACACCTGCTGATTGCCGCCTGTCAGGGGTACGACCACCCCATTCTGATAGAATAATGCATTGCTGAAATTTATCAACGCTTGCGACGGATAATAGGAGGCGTTCCTGTTCTGGTCCACCGTCCGCTCGTTCCCCAGCTCACCGTAGGATGCCCGCAGCTTAAGGAAGGACAGCCAGTTCAGGTCTTTCATAAAACGTTCTTCGCTAAGCACCCAACCAACGGAAACGGAGGGAAAATAAGCTTCGCGATAAGCCTTGGCAAACCGGGATGAGTTGTCGTTGCGTAAAATGCCTTGCAGATAATACCTGCCTTTATAGTTATAGTTGAGCGTTCCCATCAGCGACCGGATGGCCAGGGCGGTATCTCCACCCCCATTTGTCCAGAGCTGCTGTGACCCGGCATTCAGATAGGGGAAGTCTGCCAGGGGGAAACCGTTCCTCGTCGCATTCAAACCCTCATTGTTGTAATACAATTCTTCAAACACTCCTAATAGTCCGAGATGATGTCCGCCCTTTATGGTTTTATTGTACTCCGCAATGAACTGACCCGTGATGCTTATATTTTCCTGCCGGTATTCAGCAAGGTCCGTCGTGGGCCGGTTGATCTGGCTGCCGGGAGTCCCGTCGGGGTTATTGAAGACGATCTTCCGGGAAAAATTCTTTTCCTTGTCGAACAATAAAGTGGGAGAAGCCAGGGCTGTAAGCCTTAAGTCTTTGATGGGATAAAAGTTCAGCGCCAGCCGGGACGAGAGTTGATTATCGGTGTATTTATCGTACCCGCCCTGGTATATTTGCGCCACAGGGTTCCGGCCGTCCTTACCTGGGGCCAGCTGTCCATTGGAGTAGTACGCCTGGTATATTGCGGGCATGACCCGGCTTTCATAAATGGCATTCCCACCATAAAACCCCACCGGTGATCTGTTCTCGCTCCTTATAAAAGAAACATCGATATTGCTGTTGAGCTTGTCATTGATCTTTATATCGTTGTTCATTCTAAATATGACCCGTTTGTAATCCCGGTTGTCAAACAATGCCTTTTCATTGGTATACCCTATCGAGACCTTTGTCTTCAGCTTCTCCGTTCCCGCGGTATAAACAAGGCTGTGTTGCTGGCGCGGGGCAATGCTGTGCACCAGAATGGCCTTCTGCCAGTCCGTATTGGCAAAAGGGAACAAGTCCGGATGCGCTTTTGCGCTATCCCAAAAATGATCGATATAATCCTGTTTGTAAGGTCCTGCCGATGCGCCGTCATTGGTGGACATTTCGTTGAACAGCCGCATATAAGTGGGGGCATCAACATATGAAGGCAATGCAGAAGGCTTGTTCATCCCATATTCATAGCTGTACTCAAAACTTCCTTTGCCGCTGGCTCCCCGCTTGGTGGTAACCAGGATCACCCCCGCCGCTGCCCGTGAACCATATACGGCAGCTGAAGCATCTTTCAATACAGTAAGATTTTCCACATCGTCGGGGTTGATATTGTCTATGCTGCTGGTAGGCACACCGTCAACGATCACCAGGGGGCTGTTGGTGTTCAGCGTGGTTATTCCCCGGATAAGTATATTGGAGCCGGCGCCGGGGGAAGAGCCTCCTCTTGTGACGGATACACCGGCAATGCTGCCTTGCAAGGCCTGGGACAGCTGTATGGACCTCCGGTCCCCCACGTCTTTGGCTGTGATGGTGG
This sequence comes from Puia sp., assembly GCA_035547295.1. Taxonomy (GTDB): domain Bacteria; phylum Bacteroidota; class Bacteroidia; order Chitinophagales; family Chitinophagaceae; genus Puia. The sequence continues at coordinate 4,646 of DASZVM010000126.1, forward strand.
CCACGGCCCCGGTGAGGTCCTTTCGTTTTTGCGTTCCATAGCCGACGACAATCACATCATTTAACCCTTTGGCCTCCTGTACCAGCCGGATGACGGCCGGCAGGTCATTCACAGATAAGCGTTGGGTAACGAAATTGACAAAGGATATTTCCAGGTACTTTGAGCCCGCAGGAATATGGATGCTGAATTGGCCTGCGGCATCCGAGACGGCTCCTGATGTTGTTCCAGACACAGTGATGTTTGCTCCTTGTATCGGGTTTTGCGATGCTGCATCGACGATCCTGCCGGTGATGGTCCTGTTCTGAGCCAGAACGGCGGAGCCTATCAGCAGCAAGGAGAAAAGCAAATAGATTTTCATTTGACAAACAATTAGTTTTGCCGGCGAAAGCCGGTTTTATAAATTTGTTTAAGCGATCGGGTAAATTTAAAATAGATGGGAAGCCGTCTCCAAAATTTCACCTGACCAAACGCTGTCCAAAAATTTGTACAACCAGAACTAATTGAAACTCACGCCGTAAGAAAAGTATGATCATTGACAATGGACAAGAGGGCAACCCGTTTTCGTTTTATTATCTGGACATTTGCTGCCGCCAGGTTGAGCAAAGATCTAACGGCCGGCCGATAAAAGAATGGACGAATGCGGATTATCTCCGTCTGTCAGATGACCTGTTGCAGCAAACAGGTGTGGCCATAAGCCCTAATACTTTAAAAAGGATCTTTGGTAAGCTCAAGACCTCATCAAGATACTATCCCCAAAAAGCTACCCGCGATGCCCTGGCTTCTTTTATAGGCTATAAGGATTGGGAAGATTTCATGGCTGCGCAGCCCCCGGAAGAAAAAATGTCTTCTCCCGTCATCCCTCCGCAGCTTCCGGAGAAAAGAAAACCTGTCCCTGGAAAAAAGATCATGGTCATTGCAGGGCTGATCCTGCTGGGGACAATGGCATCTGTATTATATATGACGAGACACGACAGCAACCCGGACATTATTATTGATAAAGTGCACCTTATGGGCCGGGGTACCATGGCGGAACAGGCTCCCCACTCCACCATATTTCAATTACGGATGCCAGATAAGTTCGATCTGCCCACAGACAGGTTTACCCTTTCATTCGGTGATCATCGGACAGATAAAAAAATAAGCCCTGGCGAGCTCCTCACACATTATTACGAGACACCCGGCAGATACTATGCTGTGCTGAAATACGAAGGACAGCCCGTAGATACGATCCCCGTCTTTATCAAATCATCGGGGTGGGCGGCTACCGCCTATATGCCTGCGGACACAACACGTGTTTATCCAATTGACGATCAAACGGTTACAAGAACAGGTTCACTGTCGGTAAATACGGCTACGCTTCAGCGCTCGGGTATCGACACCGGACACACTTTCTTTGTCAATTTCACCAATGCCCAGCCATTATCAGTAAGCGCCGATGATTTCGAGCTGATAGCAAAGGTCAGGACATCCCTGAGACGTCCGGGAGTAAGGTGCTCTCAGGTGAATATTACCGTCTTTGGCGATAGGACGATGCATACTTTCGCCATCATGAACCTGGGATGTGAGGCTTTTAGCTCAGCTCAGTTTGCCGACTGGCACGCCGAAGGCGCTTCCACAGATCTTAGCGCATTGTCGGCCGATCTGACCACGGGCGGAAAGCTTTATTTAAAGGTTGAAAATAAAAAGGTCAGGATATCATTGGATCAAAAAAAGCTATTTGAAACTACCTATCAAATTTCTGCCGGCAAAATATATGGTGTAAATATTATGTTCTCGGGAGTAGGCGAAATTTACAATGTCGACCTCAGGGACCTGAAAAAGGGAGATTCCATCAGGTTGTTGCCCACCGAATGAACGCCGTCTATATGGATGTCACCAAGTTCCCCTCATAAACCCATCGGCATACAAAAACCTAAAGTTTCTACTTATTTTTCTCTTCCCCCGGTGTTCCGGCTCCGGATTGCGCCCCTTTACAGTTATATTAGTCCCGAATTTACCTTAACCTTTGAAGTATGAAAAACCAGCAAACAAAGATTGCTATCGTGGATGACCATCCCCTGGTCAGGGAGCATTTATCCGGCTTTATACGCAACCAGGGATTTAACGTAGTATTCAACGCAGAAAATGGTCTCGACTGCCTGTCCCGGATGGCAACGATAGATTTCCAGCCGGACCTCTGCATACTCGACGTGCGCATGCCCAGGATGGATGGATTCGCAACAGCCCGGCAGATCAGACAGACCTGGCCGGAAGTCCGGATCCTCTTCTATTCCACAAAAAGGGATTCCGGAACCATCGAAGAAGCCCTCAACAGCGGAGGGGATGCCTTTCTGAACAAGAACTGCGAGCCGGAAGAGATCCTGGATACGATACAATCACTGCTGAGGAGACGGGATCGCAACTAAAACCATCAATATGCCATGTTCCACTGCTTCGCTGCTGTAACAAATGACCCGCTGAACTTTATTACCTTCCTGAAGATCAGGGACAAAGACCTATACCAGCGCGTGGCAGACCTGATCGTATTTGAGGAGATCATGTTCAGACAGTACCGATTGCAAAAGCTCTATCAAAAAGATGTCTGGGACCTTCAGACGGAGGCCGGGCTGGACCAGTTGTGGAAGGACTATTGCAATCAGAATTATTGAGGCTTATACAATAATCTCCCTACAAAAACAGTTATTGTCCCATATCCTAAAAAAAACCACAAAATGTCGATCCGCAAAACTCAAGAGACCGCTATCCATATCGAAGAACCCATCTCCACCAAGATCCAGGTCATTTTTGACGAACAGATCTGGAGCCGGTCAGACTTCTCCTAAAAGGCATCAATACCCATCGTTCTGATACATCTTCTCCGGGTTCAGCTTATACTCAGCCAACGGAATAGGGAAATAATAATCCTTTGTCGTTATATTTGACAAAGGCGAATTGTCATAGTTCGCCTGGTCCTTCGCCTTAAAAAAAGCCACCAGCTCATCAGGATTAAAGAACCTCACCAGGTCATGCCAGCGGTGATGCTCAAAAGCCAGCTCAACCCTGCGCTCATGCAGGATCGCCAGCTTCAGGGTAGGATACCTCGCTGCATAGCCGGCATCGTTCGCCAGCATAGCAGCATAATCAGGCCTTGCCGCCCTGGCACGGACCATATTCAGATATGTGATGGCCGTAGGCTCATCATCCAGCAGCATATAGACTTCCGCCAGGTTTAAGATGACATCCGCATATCGCATCAATATCCAGTCGTTGCCTCCATAACCCTGGTCGGTGGCCGCCGCGCTGGAATCCCTGAACTTGGTGATAAAATAGGCCTTGGTAGACGTCGCATACTTGACGGAGTAATTCGTACGCAGGTCGCCCGTCTCGAACTCGTTCAGCAGGTCCTTGGTGAACAGACCGCCGGCCCCCTGCGATTTGAACAGGGAATTGATGAACTCACCCTTCGCCTGGTTATTCTTCGCCAGGGAAGAAGAATAGGTAGCATCGCCTTGCTTGTAGACTATCTGCCAGATGATCTCCGGGTTAGTAGTCTTCTTTGTCACATCGAAGACGTCCGCAAAAGGTATATCCGACAAGTTTGTAAACGTCTTTTGATCATAGGCTGCCAGCAGGTAGGTTTTTGCATTGTTCAGGTTATCCGACTTGTTCGCATCCAGCGTAGCGCCCATCGTGAGATATACCTGTCCCAGCAAGGTGTTGACTGCCTGCAGGGACACCCGTCCCTTGCCACCGGCAGACTGTACCACCGGCAGACCGCTGCTCAGGGCATCCTTCAGGTCTGCCACGATCTGCGCATATACATCCTCCCTTTTTACCCGGAATGTATGGGCTGCTACCTCCACCGGTGTCGGCAGCCTTTCCGTCGCCACCGGCACATCCCCGAACTCTCTTACAAGATTGAAATACATAAAGGCCCGTATGAACTTGAGCTCTCCTTTATATTGGGCTTTGGTCGCAGCATTGGCAAATGTTATGCTGTCGATAAAGGACAGGATGATATTGGCCCGGTAGATCGGCGTGTATAAGGCCGTCCAGTGCTGCATCAGATAGCTGTTGCTGGGCACCAGCGCAAAAGCGGTGAATTGAAAAGGTTCGCCATTATTGGACTGGTTGTCCGTGGTATTGATGTCGTCGGCACGGTCGTCCGTCCATAGCTGGGCGCCTTCCCCCACACAGTTGGAAGACCTCAGGGACTGGTAGACGCCATATATGCCGTTGGTAACATCGGCTTCTGTCTTATAAGCATTATCCACCACTACTCCATTGGGGTTCTTCTGCTCCACAAAAGACTTGCTGCAACCGCCAAGACCTGCCAGCAAAAGGAAGATAAATATCCCGGATATATTATTACGCATATATATTTTTTTTAGCGTGACGCATTGTTAGAATTGAAGTTTTACACCTGTGTTGAACGAGCGCATCAAGGGGTATTTGCCATAGTCGACACCCGGGGTCAGATTTGATCCATTGTTAAAATCCACTTCAGGATTGTAGCCCAGGTACTTGGTGACGGCAAAAACATTGTCCACGGAAACATAGAACCGCAGACCGCTGAGACCTGCCTTATCCACGCCCAGCAGTTGGGCAAGGTTCACGCCTGCGGTAATATTGGTGCATCTGAAAAAAGAGCCGTTCTGAAGGTAGTAATTGGACAGCCGCGTGCTGTTGCTCTGAGTGCTGCCGCGGGAAGCCCTGTACTCATGCCCGTTGCCGGGACGCTGTTCGCTGCGGTAGCGTTGGTCTATCAGCGCATACTGGTTGCCTGAACCTTCCATGTTCCGGATATAATAATCCTGTCCGTCGATGATCTTATTGCCCTGGGAGCCATTGAACGAAGCGCTCATGTCAAAGGCTTTATAGTTCGCGCTGATGGCAAAGCCATAGGTAAAATCGGGATAAGGCGAGCCGATGATGTCTTTATCAGCATCCGAAATGATGCCATCCCCGTTCTTATCTTTAAAATAGAGATCACCCGGGTTCAATGGTGTGGAAGAATAAGCGGCGGCAAAAGGGAAACCCTGTAATTTGTATCCGGCAGGGAATTTATTATTATTCGCCTTGTACACGGCAAGATCGGCATTGACCTTTGGCATATCCGTCTCTCTCACCATTCCAGCCACCTCTATGCCATAGAAAGAGCCGACAGGGGCGCCCTCCCGCGTAATGTGGGTGATATAGCTTCTTTCTGCTCCAGCCGTCTGGATCTCGCTGGCGCCGCCAAGGCTGATCACTTTATTCCTGTTAGCCGTGATATTGCCGCTGAAATTCAGATTGAGGTCTTTTGACTGGATTACTTTCACATCCATTTGCAGATCAAAGCCCTGGTTGCGGATGTTGGAATTGCGAAGGTTGGTAAGAAGGAAATTGGTTCCGGATATTGCGGAAATGGTTTTATTGTACAGGAGGTTATAAGACTTGCTCAGATAATAGTTGACAAAAAAGGACACGCGGTTGTTCAGCACAGTGGCGTCCAGACCAAAATTGAACTGGGATGTCGACTCCCAGCCCAGGCTGGGGTCTGCCAGATCGCCCGCCCAACTTCCATTGTACACGGTATTGCCGATGACAACTCCCCCTGTACCGGTGATATACTGAAGGTCCTTATAGTTCGGAATATTGTTATTTCCCGTAAGACCCCAGCTGGCACGCAGCTTCAGACTGGAATTACGGCCCAGCCAGTCATGATAGAACGACTCATTGGAGAGGGTCCATCCCGCGGACACGGCACCGAACTGCCCCCATTTGTTCCTGGGACCAAAGCGTGAGCTGGCATCGCTGCGGATAGAGCCGGAGAGGAAATACCTGTTGTTGTAGCTGTATATCACCCGGCCCAGATAAGACAGCAGGGTCGTAGTGGTCTTTCCCGTGTTCGTCTGCATGGAGAAGTCACCCGGAGCTGAGCCGCCGCCGGTGATCTCGGGTATATAATCGTTGGTAAAGTTCTTTGTAGCCACGGCAAGTATATCCT
>DASZVM010000127.1:0-2998 GCA_035547295.1 Puia sp.
CGGATGAGGCCCTGAAGTCGGACCTGTTGTTGACAAAGGAGGCAGGATTTAACCTGATCAGGAAACATATGAAGACGGAGCCGCAGCGGTTTTATTACTGGGCGGACAAGCTGGGTCTGCTTGTGTGGCAGGACATGCCTGCCATCTGGTACCAGGATGAGGACACGGCCCTGAACAGACAGCGATTCAGGACCGAGTTAAAGGCCATTATGGATGATCATTATAATTCACCCTGTATCATCACCTGGGTGCCATTCAACGAGAACTGGGGTGCTTTTGATGTGAAGGAGATCACGGACTGGGTGAAGCGGTATGATCCTTCCCGGCTGGTGAACGGGAATTCGGGCTTTAACAACAATCCCAGCTATCAGAAAGCATATGGCGACCCCGGGAATGGGGACTATGTGGATACGCACGTATATGTCGGTCCCGATCATGCCTCTATCCCCGACGATCACCGTGCCGCGTCCCTGGGTGAGTTCGGTGGTGTCGGTCTTTTTGCGAGGGGGCATATGTGGCCTGTGGAGAACAATGCGTACGACTATGCCACTACGCGCACTACGCTGACGGACAGGTATGTGCTGCTGATGGACCAGGTGGAGCAGCTGATGAGATACCGGGGTCTCAGCGTTGCCATCTATACCCAGACCACGGATGTGGAGCATGAGATCAATGGGCTGCTGACGTATGACAGGGCTGTCCGGAAGATGGATATTGCGCGGGTGAGGGAGGTGAACCGGGCGGTGATAAAGGCAGGTGTTGATGAGCGGCAATGAGGGCCCCTACTTTTTAACTCTCCGGGTGTTTTTAAAGGAATATACAAAACAGACCCCGCCGGCCTGCATAAAACAAATACCAGGTGCTGCCGACGAGGTCATGATCCTGTGCTACAATCCCTAATGGGAAAAAAGGATGACGGATGGCCACAAGTTGTGTGGATAGGCATTCGTCAAATAGCCATTGGCCAGCCTGGTCCCATTGGGGTTCGTGTCCACGGAATAGCCAGTCATGTTCTCGAACTCGTCAATAGCTCCGCTGGTGGTATTGATCGTGACATAGAGGTCCGTATCGGCCCAATACCAGTAATAAAGCGCTTTTTTTGCCGCGGGGCGGGTGGCGTTGCGAGATGGCGTGGCACTGCTGAGTGTAAGGCATGCGAGAGCGAGGGTGATGAGACCCAAGGATAAAGATTTCATGAACTTTGGTTTAATGGTTATGAAAAGACTTTAGTGTGGTGAGGAGGCGAGCTGAACGTTGGGATAGGGTGGTGGGAAAAGCTATCATAAATATATGTATGTAATAGGTAAATTCTTCAGGCCTACTATTATTTTATTTACAGCTACATAATTTCTTTAAATAAAGACAGGGTATTTTATTTATGCTCTTTTTCTTCGCTGCATCTATACTGCTGTAAATCTGCAACTTCTCTCGTGAAGGCCTAGCGACAATACTTCAAAAATGACCGCAGCATGCCCAAATACTTCTGAATGGATTAGTATAATTCCGTTCCGGGTGCGTAGTAAGAGTATGGATCAGCAAAAATCATTATTAAACAGCCGTAAAAACCATTACATGGAGAACCTGAATTCCCTGGAGAATGAATACCGACAGTGTCTAGAGGCACTGGCACGGGAAAACCAACGAGAAGAGGTCCTCAAAAGGAGGATCATCCGTCTGCTGGTGCTCACCTTACTTTCTTTTTTTGCATGGGGCATCTACTTTTTGCACAGTTACCAGATTAAAATCACTATACGACAATGAATAACGACACGAATAAGGTAATTGACCGCTTTCGCGGCGGCGACCGGATCAGCTTTCGTGTGATCTATGAACTTTTGTGTCCGGAGCTTACGTCCTTTTCTTATGTGATCACAGGGAGTGAAGAGGATGCAAAGGAGATCTTTGTCGACACAATGGAAAAGCTGTGGGACCATCGCAGCGAGATGGGGTCGATGGAGCATGTCAGGCGTTTTTGTTACGTGGTGATCAGGAACGCCTCGATCAGCTATTTAAGGAGACGGCGTCCGGACATGCCTTACGGCGATGTCATCGGCTCGATCTCTGAAAATGACTGGGGTGCAAACCTCGGGGATAGTGCCGCCAAGGAAATCGTGTATGCAAGGATGGATTTTCGCGAGATGCTGGAGGCTGCCAAAGAAGAGATCGAACATTTGCCGGCCGGGCAGCGGAGTATCTTCCGTCTGATGCTTGCGGAAAAGTCGGCAAAGGAGATCAGCGAAGAGCTGGGGATCGCTGTCAACACGGTGTACACCCAACGGAACGCCGGTCGTGAAAAGCTCCGCGAGGCCCTGGCACAGAAGGGATTCGATGTCAGCATACTCAGCCTTATATGGATCCTTTGGAATTTATAAACCAATATACAAATCTTACCTAATTAATTTTTTATGATCACCGTAAACATACCAAAAGACATCATAGACAAATACCGCCGTGGTGAAACGCTCACTCCTGAAGAGCGGGAGATACTGGACAGCTGGCTGAAGGAGGATGAGGTTCACCGGAACTACCTGGAGAAGGTCACCCGGCCGGGCTATATGGAAGACTTGAAAAGAGTGGCTTTACAGACGGACATCGAGGCCATGAGCCGGGAGATCGAGGCAAGGCTGGATAAAAAAGAGGGCCGGCTGGACAGAAGACCGGTCGTACCGGTGAAGCGGATGTTTGCCAGGATGGCGGCTGCCGTATTGATCCTGGGAGCAGGTGTCTATTTATTGGTCAGGTTCATTGGGAATCTCACTACTCCACAAAATGTTATAGCCTGGGATGCTCCCACTTCTCTTATCCGGATCATATTGCCGGACGGGAAGGCCGTTTACCCGGATAGCGCAGCACGGGGATTGGTAGCGAGCACCCAGGGGCTGAACATTATCCGGACGGATAGCGGGCAGCTGGCTTTTGCGTGGGTACCTGGCAGACAGCAAGGCGGATATAAAGGTTATATAAGTGTGACCATACCGAAGAAAGAGGGACACCAGGA
>DASZVM010000128.1:0-5151 GCA_035547295.1 Puia sp.
AGGAATCCTTGATGATCGAGTATTCACCTACACCCATAAAGAACAGGTAAGGGGCGTGGGGAAGGTCCATTTTCCAGTGATCGGTGCGGGTGCCGTCACCGTTGGTCTTTTGGCTTATCAGCTTTCCGTTGGAAAGGGTGACGTATTTCGCGGGCACCGTCATGGTGATCTCTTCCGTGGTTTTCTGGTTGGGCTTGTCGATGGTGGGGAACCAGGCCGAATTGGCTTCTGTCTCACCCTGCGTCCAGATCTGGGTAGGTTTGCCTTTTTCCTCGCCTTTGGGGTTGATAAAATAAAGGCCCTTGGCATCCGTGATCGCTGCGCTGCCTTTTACTTTCAGCTCGTTGGGCTTGGATGTATAATCGATGAAGATTGTGTACTTTTCCGTATACTTATAAGTTTTGCCCAGGTGGATATTGAGGACCATGCCGTCATAGTCATATTTCAAGGGTTCCGTCTTGCCGTCCTTTACAATGGCTACCTTGTGGATATCCATTCCTTTTGCGTCCAGGTCCAGCGAATCCGTCGGGTAGAAATGGGGCTTCAGCGTGATCCATGCCTTACCATAGAGATAGGATTTATCATAATCGAATTTTACGTCCAGCCGGGTATCCACCAGGTCGTTGATCTTTGTAGCAGTGGCCCTATAGATCTTCTTCCAGGAATCGTCTTTTTCGTCCGGCGTCTGTTGCGCCCATAACAGCGTTCCCGACAGGAGGCCCATCAAGATAAAAAGGGTTTTTTTGCGTATTTGCATATTTGTTGATGAATTTAAAGGGGGTAAAGATAATAGTTTTCTCATGCGGTGAGTTTCCCTTCATCCAATAACGAACCGGAGGTTCGTTGTCGAAGACACTTTCGGGTGGGAAGGTGCCCGGAGCACACAATTCAAGTACAGCCGGGTGGAAAACAAGGTTTCTCGTGGGCCATATTTATTCTCAAAGGTCTCGATGCATCTTCGGTGTCGTCTGGCCATTGAATGCGAGGCATCGACAATGGCACAATTGATCTCCAAAGGGATCCTCCCCATTCACCGGAGCCATTGAGGAGATATTGCATTCGAGGCAGAAGACATCATATTCAGATGAATATCAAGCGTCCGTCCATTGCGTTTTTAGCAAATTAGTGTAGGTTTGCTATGGAATGGTCCTTTATGCTAAGAAATGCCCTGTTCTCCTTATTGATCCTGCTGATGGGTAAGTGTTACGCCCAGGAAAGTTTCTTTGTATTGATACAGGCCGATAATAGTCAGCCCTTTTATGTAAAGATGGATGATAAATCGTTGAGTTCCACCGCGAAAGGACGCCTGATCCTTTCTCAGATGAAAAGTGGCAGCCAGACTATTACCATCGGTTTTCCCAAGCAATTGTTTCCCGAGCAGCAATATACTTTCAATATTGACCAGGACCTCGAATTCCAGTTGAAAGACCTGGGAGAGAGAGGGTGGGGGTTATTCAATCCGCAGACACAGGAGTTAAAGACCGCAGACAAAGCGTCATCCACCAGTGTCCGGAGTGAAGGGATCAAAAAGGATGATGCCTTTTCCCGTCTTATGGCTGGTGTCGTGGGAGATACGGCGGTGATGTATAACACTTATGCGATGGAAGAGGCATTGAAGGACAGCCCTGTTGCTAAATCTGCGCCCAGCCGGGATCCTGCCAGGTCCGTTGTAAGAACAGATTCAAACGTGGCTGTCGGGGGACAGACGGCGGCCGCTCAGGTGGATACAACGACAGCTTCAACGCCGCTGCCTGTGACCCGTTCTCCTGCTACGCCAACGACAGCCGCCGTCACGCCGGCGTCAGTGACCCGCTCCCCTGTTACATCTTCTGCTACAGCCCGCACTGCCGGCAAGGGTCGTCCTCCTCTCAGCACTACCGCGTATGCGGCAGGTGCCATTGACAAGCTGAGCGAACGTAAGACGCCCAGGGGCCTGCGGATCGCATTTGCCGACAGACCCGTCGGAAAAAAAGCCGATACCGTCATCATTATCATTCCTTTAGATACAGCGGCAACCAGGGACATCGCATCGTCTGACCCTAGCCAGGCCCCAACTGCTGAACCCCTTTTTCGTCCTAAGCCTGATCCTACGGAAAAGTCGGACCCCACCGGGATATCTGGTTCCACCGGGGTGCCTGATTCTGCAGGGAAACATGATCTTGTAGGGAAACACAGCCTTCCAGGAAAAAATGCACCTTCCAGGAAACATGATTCTTCAGAGAAACATGATCTTTCAGAAAAGCAGGTCCTTTCGGAAAAGCAGGATCTTTCGGAAAAGCGTGACGCTGTAGGGAAGCCCGGTTTCACCGGCAGCGCCGGACCAGATAGCGTTGTGATCGCTTCCTCTGAAAAGGTTGTGCGCGATAATCCGGACACCATCCATGTGTATGTAAGCGCGGCAAAGAAGGCGCCCCGGACCAAACCCGATTCCAGCCATACTCCGTCCGGTCAGGGAGCAGCCGATCAAAATGTCGCTCAGAATAAACCGGATATTTCTCCACATCCACCTGTTGCGAGTCCCAGCCGGGAGCTGTATCGGAAACCCGACTCTCCGTCTCAGAAGAGCACCAAACTGGTGGTAATGAACTCGGATTGCCGCAATTTTGCTTCGGATTATGATGTGGACAAGCTGAGGGTCAAGATGCTGGACGCAGACAAGGATGACGACAAGATCCAGACAGCACGGAAGATATTTAAGACTAAGTGCTTTACAACCAAGCAAATAAGGGCTTTGAGCGAAGTCTTTACCTCGGATGCCGGTAAGTACAGGTTCTTCGAAACCGCCTATCCTTTTGTTTCTGACGACCATTTCCGGGAATTGACTGATCTGCTGGCGGACCCCGTGTATAATGGTAAATTCAGGGCAATGACAGGGCAGCAATAGCTCGCCGTCTCCTATTATGCACACGGTCATAATCCACCTGCCCCTCCGCTCTTAACCTTCGCCTGCATCTCCTGATACAAGTGTGCCGGCATTTCTTCTACAACCGGACGACACCTTTTACATGCTCTCTCCAAAAGTCACCAGCGCAGTCATCGGTAACCATCGCTACCGTCCTCTTTCCCAGCCTTTCAATACCCCGTCTTTGGCTCTTACCGCCTTCACTCCCAAAATCACTGATGCTATTAGCGATATCCGTCCCCCTCGTCTTATCCTCCGATCTTTCAATACTCCTATCTTTGACCCTTAACATCGCCCTCCCATGGCCAGATATTTCCTTGAAGTAGCGTATAAAGGGACGAATTACAGCGGATTTCAGATCCAGGAGAATGCTCATTCCGTGCAGGCCGAGGTGGAAAAGGCTTTGGGGATCTTCTTCAGGCAGAGGATCGAGCTGACGGGCTCTTCCCGGACGGACACGGGAGTCCATGCTTTACAAAACTATTTCCACTTTGATTTTGAGGGAGTTATAGATCCACGTAAGCTGTACAACATCAATGCCATCCTTCCCCGGGATGTTGTGCTGAAGGGGGTTTTTCCCGTAGGGGAGGAGGCCCATTGCAGATTTGACGCTCTCAGCAGAGAGTATAGGTACTATATCTATCGCAAGAAGGACCCTTTTCTTGATGACAGGGCTTATTTCTTTCCATACAGGCTGGACAGGGGGCAATTGGAGGCAGCGGCAGCCGTCATTCTCCGGCATACCGATTTTACCTCTTTTTCGAAGCGGAACACCCAGGTGAAGACATTTATCTGCGCCATCCGGGAGAGCCGGTGGTTCGTTGAAAATGATTGCCTGGTGTACCAGGTCATCGCCAACAGGTTTTTAAGGGGCATGGTAAGGGGCCTGGTGGGCACCATGCTGCAGGTGGGGAGGGGTAAGCTGACGGTTGAGCAGTTTGAGGAGATATTGCATAAAAGGGACAACAGGCATGCGGACTTTTCAGTGCCCGGACACGGGCTTTTTCTTCTTCGTGTATCCTTCTCCGATAGTGTCCTTCAGACAACGGAATAATGAGGCTTTCGTTGATGGGGATACGAAGTTGATGTGAAGGTATTCATCCGTCAGCCGTACAGGATTTGCGACAACCCATAAAAGTTTTTTTCATGCTGAAACCCTTGCTGACACAGGGTTTCAGGAGATGGGGCAAAAAAAGATTTAAAAATATTTGGCAGCGATGCAGAACTTTTTATCTTTGCAACCCGATTTGAAACAAACGCTTCGCAAAACGAGGTAGTGAGAGAGAAAAAAAGCAGATGTGGTTAGGGTTTTCAAAACGGATAAGCTCTTTGCAAACGGTGTAACAGATGACGGGTAAGCGAATAACGATGTTGATAAAGTGTGAGTGAAAAACGAAGAAAAAATTTGCTGATAAAAATACTCCTCGTATCTTTGCCGTCCGCTTTGAAATTGGTGTTGCGCTTCCGGGTTGGAAGAAAAAATAACCCTTCAGCGCAAACTATCTGATGATGGGCCTTCGGCCCTCCGGCCTGTGGCCGTCGAAGCGGTTAGTTCTTCAAAAATTCTGGATAGTAAACGAAGAAAAAAATCTTCAGAAAACGACAGAAAAATTTGGTAGAAATGATAAAGGTTGTAACTTTGCAACCCGCTTCGAAAAAAGCGACAGTTCTTCAAATAATCTGATCCGGTTCTGAGGCGAAAAGTGAAGAGAGAAAGAGGGAAAAAATCTTCGGAAAATAACAGAAAAATTTGGTTGAAATAATAAAGGCTCTTACCTTTGCAACCCGATCGAAAAAATCGGGCGGCAAACAAAAGTCTGGCCAAGGGGCCAGGGAGGCCGAAAGTTCTTTGAAAGTTTGGAAGCAATAGCACATAAATCAAGTATTTATGGTAAGGTCACATTAGCGAAAAATATCGATAATATGACGTCAAATTTCGAGAGAAATTAGATAGTCAGTATCAAAACTCATTTACAATGGAGAGTTTGATCCTGGCTCAGGATGAACGCTAGCGGCAGGCTTAATACATGCAAGTCGTGGGGCAGCGCGGGTAGCAATATCTGGCGGCGACCGGCAAACGGGTGCGGAACACGTACGCAACCTTCCTTTAAGCGGGGAATAGCCCAGGGAAACTTGGATTAATACCCCATAAGATTATGGTGTGGCATCACACAGTAATTAAAGCTCCGGCACTTAAAGATGGGCGTGCGGCTGATTAGGTAGTTGGCGGGGTAACGGCCCACCAAGCC
>DASZVM010000129.1:0-7681 GCA_035547295.1 Puia sp.
GCACGGGGTTATGGAATCTGGAGGAAGGGCAGAATGGCGTGGGCTCCTATAAGAACAGTTCAAAGCTCATCGCCTTCTTTGGGAGGTTGAACTATGACTTTGATCAGAAATACTACCTGTCCGCCAGCATCAGACGGGAAGGTTCTTCCAAGTTCGGATACAATAATAAATGGGGGAATTTCCCGGCCGTCTCCGTGGCCTGGCGGATGAACCGCGAGAGCTTTATGAATGGCGTCAGCTGGCTGGACGAGCTGAAGCTGAGGGCGGACTATGGGGCGACGGGCAACCAGGATTTCGGCAATTATCTTTCCCTGGATACTTACAGCGGGTATGGATATTATGTATACAACGGCACCACCTACCAGGTGTGGGGTCCCAGCCAGAACACCAACTACAACCTTCGCTGGGAGAGAGCCAATAACTTCAATATAGGCATCGACCTTTCCGTGCTCGCAGGCAGGATCTCTGGCAGTCTTAATTATTATATCCGTACGAATAAGGACCTGCTTGGGTGGTACAATGTCCCCAATCCGCCGAATGTTCAGGGACAGACCTACGTCAACGTAGGTACCATGAAGAACTCCGGCCTGGAGATCCAGCTGAATGCCCAGGCCGTCCGGACAAAGGACTTTTCTTACACCATCACTTTTGCCGGCGCCACCAACAACAATAAATTCGTCTCGTTCTCCAACGACCTCTTCCAGGGGCAGAAATACATCGACGTTGTGGGCATGCCCGCACCCGGCAGCCCGGGTAATATTCAACGGCTACAGGAGGATCAACGGATCGGAAGCTTTTATATGATGAAGTCCGCCGGGGTAGACGGCAGCGGCGCCCTGCTGGTGTATAATAAAAAAGGAGAGGTCGTCACGGCAGACAAGGCCAACAACGATGACAGAAGATTTGTAGGCAACGGGCTTCCAAAATTCACCGCCAGCTTGGGCAATACCTTCAGCTATAAGAGCTGGGACCTGAGCATCTTTCTCAGGGGTGCATTTGGCTATAGTGTGTTCAATACGGTGGCCTTCTATCTTGGCACGCCTGTTACACAACAGAATGCCAACGTGCTGACTTCGGCGTATAATGGCAGCAAGTACTCCAGGCTTACGAATGCTTCCACCTATTCCGTCTTATCCGATTATTTCCTCGAATCCGGCGCTTTTGTAAAGATCGCCAATGTCTCCGTGGGATATACCCAGCCGCTGACTATAAAATATCTTCGATCCGTACGTCTATACGCCACAGGAAGGAATCTTCATACGTTCACAAAATTCACGGGAGGAGACCCGGACCTTATCCCTGTGAATGGCCTGTACCCGGGTGTCAACAACTCCCTGAACTATTACCCTTCCACCCTCCAGCTGCTGGTGGGGCTGCAACTCAATTTTTAAGATCAACCTTATTTACACATGATACAGAAAAATCTTTTCAGACATATTGCCGGCATTGCTTTGCTGACCGTCGTCCTTGTAGCCGGCAGCTGTACCAAGCTGGATGAACAGCTGTACGACAGGATCACATCCGCCAATTTTCTCCAGACAAAGGATGATGTCGTCAGGGATTTCCTGCGGGCCTTCGAACACTCTTACTGGAGCATACAGGGAGGCTCGACCTTTATGCTGCAGGAGAACAGCACCGACGAATGCATGACGCCCAACAGGCAGGGAGACTGGTATGACGGCGGGCAATACCAGCGGGTACATTATCATACCTGGACGCCCAATGACAACTATACCAATGACGCATGGAACGCCTTCTACCAGGGGATCAACCTTGCCACCAACTCCCTCGAGGACATGGAGGCCATCACAGATCCCGGAAAGTTCACGCTCACCCAGACCGATATCGACGACTTTATCGCAGAGCTGAAAGTACTCAGGGCCTGGCTGACCCTACGGGCTTTTGATTTCTACAGGAACATCGTCATCGTCACAAAGGTCAAAGGACAGACACAGGGCGGACCCCAGTCCACGCCGCAGGAGACTTTTAATTTTATTGAAAAAGAGCTCAAGGATGCCATCCCCAAGCTGCATGTGGCGGCTGATCTGGGCGACAACGCCATTGGCCGCTGGACGCAGGCCGGCGCTGCCGCGCTGCTGGTACGGCTGTACCTGAATGCCAAAGTGTACACCGGTACAGACAGGTTCTCCGACTGCGCCGCCGTCTGCCAGGATATCATCGACGGCAAATATGGTTCCTATGCGCTGGAAACAAGATGGGATGCACCTTTTGATTACAACAACGCCACATCAAAAGAAACCATTTTTGGCTTCCCCGGCAGCTTTGGTCTCACCCACTGGCAATACGATGGCGGCATGTACTGGTGGATGCTGCCCTACCAGGCCCCCCGTTATTTCGGGTTCACGGATTTCGGGGATGCTAACCCCAAATACGCATTACAGCCCGGCAGAGATGTGGACAGCGTGGAATATAGCTTCACCTTGGGCAAACCCTTTATCAAGTTCCAGAAATATCCTGACGACTACCGGCTGGCAAAGTATAAGAATCTCGGCAACAGCAAAAGGGAAGGCATGTTCCTGTACGGCTACCTGCCGTATACCAACAAGGACGGCCACCCGGACACCGTGCGTGGCAACAAGGGCCCCTATGCCCTGTTCTTCCGCGACCAGGTAGGGATGTTCCTGGATGCAAAACCAGGCACGGCCATCGCGGACAAGGAGTCCGACATGAACCATGCCGATCACAACTCCGGTATATTCCCCGTCAAGTATCCCTATTATCCCAGCGATGATCCCAACAAGATCGCATCCGCCTATGCGGAGATCCGGCTGGCCGAGATCTATTATTCCCTTGCCGAATGTAAATACAGGGCCAATGACAAGGCCGGTGCGGCCGCATTGCTAAATGCCGTAAGAGCGAGGGACTATCCTCCGGGCTCACCGAGCCTGTACAATCCCGACGGTAGCCAGCTTACCGACCAGGAAATGCTGGATGAATGGGGACGTGAGTTCCTGGTGGAGAACAGGAGACGTACGGACCTCATCCGCTGGGGCGTATTCAGCACAGGCACATGGTGGGATAAAAAACCTGACGGGGACAATCACACCGAGATCTTTCCCATCGGGCAGAATGTGTTGAATGTGAGTACGCAGTTGAAGCAAAATCCAGGTTATTGAGAAAAGGCCCCCGGTAATCCCGGGGGTTTTTGTTATTGTAGCATTCTTTGTTTATATTGTATCAATAACCCCAAAACAATAAAAAGGCTCCTGCATTATATCGCGCTCGCCACTCTTATCGCCGGCTGTGGTTCTACCGGAACACCACCCGCCAAAAAGGACACGCTTACCAAAACCACGTCCCTCGGCTGCGCCCCATCCATCACCGATAAAACCTGGTACACTTCCGGCGTCAAAGCACCCTTGTTCAAAGGTCTCGAAGGCATCGATATGAAGATCACCACCGGCAGCCAGGAAGCCCAGCGATATTTCAACCAGGGCATGATGCTGTCCTATGGGTTCAATCATGCCGAGGCCGCCCGGTCATTCTTCGAAGCGACAAGACTCGACACCGCCTGCGCCATGGCCTTTTGGGGCTACGCCTACGTCCTGGGGCCCAACTACAACGCCGGGATGGAAGACGACAATTATCAAAGAGCATATACGGCCGTACAAAAAGCCATCTCACTCTCCGCAAAATGTACAAAAAAAGAGCAGGACCTTATCCAAGCCATCGCCGCCCGTTATGCGGAGACCCCACCCGCCGACCGTAAGCCCCTGGACATCGCCTTTTCCGGCGCCATGAAAAAAGTATATAAAAAATATCCTTCCGACCCCGATGTCAGCGCCATATATGCCGAATCTTTGATGGACCTGCATCCGTGGGACCTCTATGACAAAAAGACCAGGGAGCCCAGGCCATGGACAAAGGAAATAGTCGCTGTGCTCGAACGGCTAAAAAAACTACACCCTCATCATCCCGGTGCGCCGCATTTTTATATCCACGCCGTGGAAGCGTCAAAGGACCCGGAGAGAGGTTTGGCCAGCGCCAGGCTGCTGGCTACGCTTGTGCCCGGCTCCGGTCACCTGGTCCACATGCCTTCGCATATCTATATACGGACGGGTGATTACCATTTAGGTTCTCTTGTCAATATTGCAGCAATAAGCGTCGATAGCAGCTATGTCACCGCCTGTCATGCCCAGGGTGCATATCCCCTTGCTTACTACCCCCATAATTATCATTTCCTCGCGGCTACGGCCACCCTGGAAGGGAATTCAAGACTGGCATGGATGGCCGCCAAAAAAGTACAGGAGAACACCGCCCTGGATATCATGAAACTGCCCGGCTGGGGAACATTACAGCATTATTATACCATTCCTTGCTATGTGGCGGTAAAGCTGGAAATGTGGGACAGCATCCTGGCCATGAGGCAGCCGGAGGAAACGCTGATCTATCCAAACGCAATATGGCACTATGCCAGGGGCATGGCCTACCTGGGAAAGGATAGCATCCCCGAGGCAGAGCATGAGCTGTCGCAGCTGATCCATCTGTCAAAGGATACCGTGCTGAAAAGAATGACCATCTGGGACATCAACAGCATGAATGACATCGTACAGATCGCCGTGAACGTACTGTCGGCTGCCGTATATAACAAAAAGAAGGATCCCGATCAGGCGATCGATCTTCTCACCAGGGCCATAGAAATAGAGGATCAGTTAAACTATAACGAGCCGCCCGACTGGTTCTTCTCAGTCAGACATTACCTGGGCGCCGTTTTACTGGCCACGGGAAAATATGCGGATGCGGAGAATGTCTATCTGCAGGACCTGAACAACTATCCCCGCAACGGATGGGCGCTGACGGGACTCTACCAGGCCTTGCAAAAACAGGGGAAGGACAAACAGGCCCGGAACGTCAAAAGACAGCTGGATAAAGCATGGGCATATGCGGATACATCAATTCCTCTTCCGGGCTGAATCTTTATTCGTAGATATCTTATAGTCATCTTCGGTAATACCTTTTACACCCTTGTGCTTTTTACCACCCGGCGGAGGTTGAACACGCGTCGGCGATTGAACACCCGGCGATGGCGGCGGAGGTCCGTAGAGGTCGACATCCGGAAGCTCAGGTTTATTTTTTTCCAAAAAGGATGAATCTACCTTCAGTGGCGGCAGGATCATTTTTGCTGCCGTATCAAAACGGAGACTATCACCTTTTTTGATCACGGGCGGTAGCACAGCCGGCCGCGGTGCGGCAGGCTCCGATCCAACCGGCTTCGATCCTGCAGGCGGCGGCGCAACAGGCCGCGGAGCATTAGACGGCACGACAGCCGGAGGAGCCACCGCCGGCGGCGCCACAGGCAATGGCTCATGCCTTTGAGGCAAGCTGAAATACCACCATAATGTAATAGCGACCACAGCTATCAGCCCAAGACCATACCAGCCTGCACCCCTGAATTTCGGGGCGGCCTTACTGGTCGTTTCATCCGGCACATCCGCAGCACCACCCGAGTCACCCCCAGGCGCATCCAGCTGCATCCCGATACTGGCCCAGATGCTGTCAGCCATATCCGGTACAGGCACCTGATCCAGCTTTGCCGCTATTAATTGCTCATATGGTGTGGTTGCATTCACTAAATTTTTAACGCATTTATTTTTTGTTGGAGGATCTTTCTTGCTTCGCTCAAATGCCATTTGCTGGTGCCTTCGCTGATATTCAGCTGGGCTGCGATCTCCTTGTGGGTATACCCATCGATGGCATACATCACGAACACCGCATGTGTCGCGCGCGGCAGCTGTCTCACCAACTCCAGGATAGCAGCCGCATCCATGGCCTCAATAGTACTGTTATTGATAGACGGCTCTTCCACGGTGTCGAGCTCCAGGCTGATGGGCCGGCTGCGTTGCTTTATCTGATCCAGTGATTCATTGATGACGATCTTCTTCAGCCAGCCGTGAAAATTTCCTTTTGCAGCATCGAAGGAATTGATGCTCCTGAACATTTTTACAAAGGCATGGCCCAGGATATCGGCCGCCTCATGCTCATCCACGGCATAACGCATGGCAATAGCCATGGCAAAGCCATACAGCTGCCGGTACAATTGCTCCTGCGCCTTTCTATTGCCATTCCGGCAATCATGGATGATGTTAGTAAGATCCTGTTCCAATTACCACTTTTCGTCGCGTACTCTTCTTGCAAAAATGGCCGTTGCAATACCGCCTATATTCAACTTTTCTCCCTCTTCCAGCTCATTGTAGAACCAGACGTTCCTGTCGATCATATCCACGATGGCGATCACACCGTCACTTGTGCTCAATTCATACCCTGACAGCAGTTCCCACGGCAATACGCCTGTTTTGCCGTTGGCCAGTTCCGTTTTTTTTATATTTATCGCCTTTATAAAAATAGTATCGCTTCCATTCGTCGCCAGCCCATTGTAATCCGGCCGGATAAAGGCAAAGGGATGCATGTCCTTTCCCCGCCTCCTCTCATAGATATTCGTCATCAGCAACTCCCAGTGCTGCCTCTCCTGTGCCGTATCGGCGCTGATAATAGCCGAAAATACATAATAGTATTGCTGTAGCTGACTGACCTTATTAAAAATGCTTGTGCTGTTGTAAGCCTCATAGTCCACCTTATCCGAAACCGCTATTTCATTTGCATATACTTCCACATTATTCTTTCCATCCGTCAGCGTGTACCGGAAATTTGCCTTTTCCCTTTTTACCGTCTCATCTTTCTGGATGCCTATCTGGTTCAAAAGGAGATTTTCCAGGTAAAACCCCCGGCCCCAACCTTCAGTATTCGTATGCATGCCTCTTTTTATCCTGGAAGTGGAGAAATTCGCAAACGTCATTTTATTGCCTCTCGCCCCCTCTACATGTTGCATAGTGGCCTGTTGCTTAAAGGCTTCGGGTATGGTTAGCTTTATAGAAGTACAGCTGCCCGCCCAACCGGCGGCGAAGATCATCAATAGGGTGTTCCTCATATTATTTTTTAACGCCATAAATATACTTATCTCCAGGTTAATACCCTGTTTTCCCGGTAAAGGTTGGGGTATCCCGAAAAAACCCGGAAAAAATATTTTTCCATTTTACCCAACCATCCGGGTTAAAGGGCGGGTACTATCACTACAAAACGCATGTTATGAAGACAACTACAATGAAGAACACTTTAATGGTAATGGCCATCAGCAGCAGCGCACTTTTTGCCTGTAAAAAAGAAAAGGACAATACCCCCGGGTGCCTCATTACTATGGAAACTCTTTCCGGTGATTACAAGCTTACAGCATTGGAATACAAGGCCAGCTCAAGTGCAGCCCCGGCGGATTACCTGGCCTATATGGATGACTGTGAAAAAGATGACACCCTCGATTTGAAAAGCGACGGCACCTATAAAAAAGAGGATGGCGGCACGGTTTGTGATCCCGAAGAGTCAGCCGGCGGCACCTGGCAGCTCCATGGCAAAACTTTGACCAGCGACGGCATGCTGAATGGTACCATTGCCAGCTGGGATTGCAAAACACTGGTCTATTATATAGAAAATGCGATAAAGCCAGGGGACAGGTTGACATATACGCTTGAAAAGCTGTAAAATGCTTATTTTCGGCAGGAAGCCCCCGATCGTCGGGACTTCCTCCAACCCCATCAAATGAAATACGCATTCGCCCCTTTCCTGCTTCTTTTGCTATCCTTATCTTCCCTTGCCAACGACGGTGCTTTCC
>DASZVM010000130.1:0-3779 GCA_035547295.1 Puia sp.
CGCTATAAGGAGAAATGGTTCCTGGAGGAGGTTTACGACGAGCTGCTGGCGTGGAACCGGTGGTGGGCGGCGCACCGGACCATCAAGGGATATCTTGCCTGGGGTTCGGACAAGGTCCCGGACTCGCTTCGCACGATCGACCAGTTCAATATTGTGGCGGCCCGTCTCGAATCGGGGCTGGATAATTCCCCGATGTATGACAGTATCCCTTTTAACGAGACGACGCATACGATGGAGCTGGCCGACGTGGGGTTGATGAGCCTTTATGTAGCGGATTGCAAGGCAATGGAAGAGATGGCGCAGGTGCTGGGACGCGTGGCGGACGTGAAGGAGCTGCGGGAAAGAGGCGCGAAATACGGTAAGCTGCTGGCCGGGTTGTGGGATGAGAAGGAGGGTATCTTTCTTAACAGGCGGACGGACACGGATGAGAGATCCTACCGTCTTTCACCGACGCTTTTTTATCCTCTGCTGGCGAAGGTCGCTACGCAGGCGCAGGCTGAACGGATGATGAAGGAGCATTATTTCAACAGCAATGAATTTTACGGCGATTTCGTGATACCATCCATTGCCCGCAACGATCCTGCTTTTCACGACAATGACTACTGGAGAGGGAGGATATGGGGTCCGATGAATTTCCTTGTCTACCTGGGTATCCGGAACTACCGGCTGCCGGAGGCGAGGGCAGACCTTGTGAAGAAGTCGAAGGAGCTGTTGATGAGATCCTGGAAGAAGGATGGTTCGATCTTCGAGAATTATAATTCAGTGACGGGGCAGGGTGATGATGTCAACAGCGCCGATGCATTTTATCATTGGGGGGCTTTGCTGAGCTTTCTCTCTATTCTCGATGGAAATACCTTTAACTTTAGCAAATAATAACCGCCTATGGCTCAAAACAAACCCCAGCTGCCTCGTTGGACCTTGATCGCGCCTGTTATAGCGTGGCTATTATTCGCGGGACACTATATGGTCTCCTCCTTATTCTTTTCAATTCTACTATTCCTGTCGCTTATTGCCAGCGTATTGGCAGCGGTACATCATGCTGAAGTAGTAGCACACCGGGTCGGCGAGCCATTGGGCACCCTGATCCTGGCCATTGCAGTTACTATCATCGAAGTAGGGCTGATCATTTCACTAATGCTTTCTCCGGGGCATGAATCGCCTACCCTGGCCAGGGATACTGTATTCGCTACTGAAATGATCATCATTACCTGTATTGTGGGGTTGTGCCTGCTGATCGGAGGTTTAAAATATGGAGAGCAAACGTTTAGCCTTGATGGCGTGAGCGCGGCGCTTACGGTATTGACAGCGATCTCGGTATTTACGCTTATTCTGCCTAATTATACACACAGTACGCCAGGCCCGATCTATAATAACAAACAGCTGTTTTTTGTAGCGATCGTCTCATTGATCTTATATGGCACCTTTCTGCTGGTGCAAACGATCCGGCACCGCAGCTATTTTTTGCAGGAGGACGAGGAAAAAACCCATACGGTGACGCCGACCAATAAAGCTACAGTTATCAGCATAGCATTTCTGATAGTGAGCCTGGCTGTTGTAGTGTTGCTTGCCGAGTCCCTGGCGCCGGGGATCGAGGCCGGCATAGATAAGCTGGGTACGCCCAAGTCGATGGTCGGTATCATCATCGCGATGATCGTATTGCTTCCGGAAGGCATATCCGCTTTACAAGCCACCAAGGGCAACCGGCTGCAGTCCAGCTTAAACCTGGCATTGGGGTCTGCGCTTGCCAGCATCGGGTTATCAATCCCTGCGGTAGCTTTTGTCGCTATTTATAAAGGATTGCCTTTAACGCTGGGGCTTGACATAAAATCGACCGTTTTATACGTGTTGTCTCTTTTTATCATTCTGTTATCGCTGAGGACAGGGCGTACCACGATACTGCAGGGAGTAATTCTTTTAATCGTGTTTGCTGTATATATTTTTATTACGATCGTTCCTTAATAATAAAGAAGGAATCAAGGCAATTACAAAGATTGTCGCATCATCGGTATTGCTCTGGGGGACCAGACTACTTTAGCCATTTCTTGAGTCTTTTCTTTGCTTCTTCAGTATTGAGACTTTTCCTGATTTTAATTGCTGCCTACCCTCTTCAACCTTATTAATCAATAAGATCCTATCAAATAGTTGAACGGTATCGAAGGTATCCGGCATGTTCTTAATTACGGAGATTACTTGTTTCCTGGTAAGCATAAATATTACTTATTCAGTTTCTTAATTATTTTTTCTTCGATAGCCTGAAATACAAATTTCGCTCTAATTTAATAAAAATGGCTTAAGCAGCTTAAAACTTGATCTCCAGTTTCTGAGAAACAAGCTTGTCATCTTTATAATACTCAAAAGTCCACGCTCCATCCTTTTTAAAAACGATACCGTTGGACGGTCCGGCCTGAGCTATAAAGTAATCCTGCGTGGAAGTTTTAAGCAGTGTCAGCACTTTTTTCGGAGAGGTATCAATCAACTGATAGCCGTTGGGAATTGTCTGGGCATATAAAGTGCCGGTAATCTCGCCCGGCGCAGTTGCCACAGGTGTGGAGGGCTGGAGTGCGGGGGTCTGGGTTGCCGGTGCCGAGGCGGCGGGTGCGGGGGCAGCCTGCGTCATAGCCGTACTATCATACTTGTACGGCACATCATTCAACGATAAGAACGCGTCTTTCAAAGCTCCGTCATAGGCCAGGGGGAATTCTTTTTCCCTGCTTTTACCTTCCTTGCTTTTGAAGATAACATTGCCCTGGCAGTCCTTTAGCAACAATGTAAGGTTTGTCACAAAAAATCCCTTCTTCTGGGTTACGTCAGCCATCAGCGCACTGCATCTGTTAGCAGCCAATGCGGGGGGCAGCTTTTCATCACCCATAAAAACAGTAAACCCCTTTTGCTCCAACAGTAGCTTTGTCGTAGTATTCAATCCGTACTGATCATCGTCTTTGGAGAAATTGTACCTCTGCGGCACAATTACATATTTGTAATTATTGATGTTATTTTGTGAATAGCCGGTTATTGTAAATAACACGAAAAAAAAGATTGCGCCTGCTTTCATAATATTCTGCTTCATAGTGAAACGAATATATATAAAAAACTTGCAAACCGGGCAAAAAATCCACCTATCTGACGGGACCTACCGGATAGAACCGCACCATCACCGGTCCCAATAACCCCGATACCCTTAAATATTTCTCAGAACCAGGCTCATCAAACTTTTTGATATTCGTTCTCGTCCGTCTTTGTCCCTCCGGTAACCTGCTATCCCCGATAAGGCGATTGGCCCATAGGTTTACTACTTCCACCTCCAGCTGGTTATTACCGGCATGAATATATGGAGTAATATCAAACTGAAAAGGCGCACACCAGCGCACGGGCATCTTATGACCATTCAGGGTGATCGATGCCATTTCCAGGACATTACCGAGATCGAGTACGGTCTTTGTCCCTTTTAAACGATCTCCGCCGATGGTGAAATCCTTTTTGTAGACTGCTGTCCCGGAATAGTATTTGATGCCGGTGTCCTTAAATTCTGTCCATGACTGAAGTGTATCGGTCTGTATTTGAGCCGGGCCGCCCCAGGCGGTGTCAAAGCTAATATTCCATGGGCCTGTGATGGGTTGGACTGTGCTGGGCAGGGTCGGAGGTAAGATCAATCTGCTGTCCCCGGAAAGCTTTGCAACGTGGGGCGCCGCGCCCTTTTTCCGGAAAACGATAAACCGGGATCCTTCGGGCTCGAAGTACAAGGGTATGTATGTGCGTCCATTTTCTTCCCGCCAGGTGGT
>DASZVM010000131.1:0-3757 GCA_035547295.1 Puia sp.
CTCTCATTTTCATTGTCGATGATGACCCTGATGACCGACAGATCATCCTCGATGCATTCCTGGAGAATAGTCCCCAGATCGACTATGTCTTCATTGAGAATGCCGAAACGTTGTTGGAGAACCTGCATTCTGACGAATCCGAGTTTCCAGCCCTTATCTTATTGGATCTGAACATGCCAGGTATGCTTGGGCTCCAGGCGCTCAAGGAGATCCGCGGCAATAAAAAGTTCAGTCAGATCCCCATTATCGTGTTGACCACCTCCACCTTGCATCAGGACCGTAAGACATCCTACGAATTAGGTGCCAGTTGTTTCCTTCACAAACCGGATTCCTATGGAGAATTGGTAGAGATCACAAATTCCATAGTAAAACTCTGGCTTCACGAAAAAACGCTGGCTACATAAATTAAGGGGGGCGCCTTTTCTTCAGACAAAAGTGTGGAAATATTTCTACACTTTTTTAATGTATTTACTCGTAAAAATCCCGGAAAAAAATCGTAAACCCTTCTGCGTTAGTTGCGGACGACCACCTGGAATAAGTTTTGAACTACTCAAAAAGGAATTAACCGAATTGCACATCTCTAAAAACATCAATCATGAGTAAATCGAAACAGTTGTGGTCTTATCTGCTTGCCCTGGCCTTATTCACGCTGCCGGCATTGAGAATGCAAGCATCCGATGCCACTACGCGTCTCCGTGAAGTTCCTTCCAGGGAAGCCATCGCCAATATGACGGAAGAGCAGAAAGCAGCCCGTCTGGAAGAAATAAAGGCGAGAGTGGCAGAGATCAAGGCTATGGATAGATCTACGCTTACGAAGGAAGATAGGAAAGCGCTTCGTAAAGAGCTGAAGGAAATGCGCAGAGAGGCCAAGGCTGTCACCGGCGTCTACATCTCGGTGGGTGCGCTGATCATAATTATCCTGCTACTGATCATTATCATTTAACAAAAAAACGCCCTGGCCGGGCGTTTTTTTATAGTTCTTCCAGCACCTGGTCTCCATGATCCCTGATAGGTATCTTCCTTATAAAATTATCATATCCCTCCTCATCATCGTGATTGCTGTAAGCGCCATATGCATCCAGGCTATAGCCGATGAGATGATCATTCGCTTCAATGACATAAAGAATGGAAGAATCCGACGGGTTCGATTCCCCCTCGAAACGATATGTCTTTATGATCGCCAGATCTTCAGGCTGATAGGTTTTTCCCTTCCCGGCCGTAAACCCTTCGGGGGTCCAGCGGAATTCGTTATCAGCCTTGCGGAGACGGAGCTTTTCCATCACGGTAGCCAGCGTGGCCATGTCGTCTTTGATGTTTGCATCTGCCATAAGAATAAGTTTTAAGTTTACGGTTCCATTGCTTTAGCAGGAAAGGATTCAAAAGCCGTGCCCCCAAGCCCGCGTCCGGCCATTCACCACCCGAAGGCGTCCATATGTCAAAGAAATTTCCCCTCCCTGCCCCCGGGAGGTAGTTTTAGGGCATAAATCGATCACCATGCAAACACTGCCGCTGAAAATCGCCATAACCCAGGCCCCTGCCCTACCCGCAACCGGCACGGACATCACCCCAAAAAGCGCCGGTCGCCTGTTATATATAGATAACCTCCGGTGGGTCATGATCATGCTGGTGCTCAGCATGCACGCAGCCGTCACCTACAGCCACCTGGGAAACTGGTACTTTATGGAAGATACGCCTGTGAGCCAGGCGGAAACATTCACTTTTGCCACCTACCAGGTCTTTTTACAGTCCTTCTTTATGGGCTTCCTGTTCTTTATAGCCGGCTATTTTGTTCCAAAAGCCTATGACACGAAAGGCGCCCTCAGGTTTTTAAGGGACAGGGCTTACCGGCTCGGTCTGCCCCTGCTGTTCTTTGTATTCCTTTTACAACCCTTGTCCATCTACTGTATATTCCTCTTCGATAAACATGCTCCCTGGGACAGCTTTGGACAGTTGTATGGCCGTTATCTCCATAAAGGATGGTGGCTCGGCGGCACAGGCCCGCTGTGGTTCTGCGAAGCCCTGCTGATCTTTTGCATGGTCTACGCCTTGTTCAGGACCCTTACCCGAAAAGTGAGGATAGCAAGATCATCGAACAATAAATTCCCTGCAAAAAAGACTATCTGGGGATTTATCGCCCTTATCGCGGGGTGCAGCTTCCTCGTTCGCATCTCCTGGCCAAACGGGACCAGCTTCTACAACCTGCAATTCTGCTATTTCTCCCAATACGTATTCTTCTTCAGTGCCGGCATCCTGGCATACAGGGGCGGCTGGCTGAACAGCATTCCTTCAGAATCGGGCCGCTACTGGGGACGGATAGGGCTTATCGGCGGCATCATCATCTGGATAGCAGGTATTGCCCTTGGAGGAGCGCTAAAAGGCCATCTAACACCCTATCAGGGCGGCTGGCACTGGCAAAGCCTGCTGGAATGCTTTCGTGATCAACTGGCAGGCACAGGTATCTCCATCTTCCTGCTCTCCTGGTTCCACCGCCGTTGCCACCGGCAGGGAAAGGCCGCCCGTTCCTTCTCCACCAATGCCTTTGCCGTATACGTATTCCATACACCTGTGCTGATAACGCTGAGCAAAATAATGATCAGTCTTCACTGCCCCCTGCTGCTGAAATTCGTGGTGCTCACCCTACTGTCCATCCTCACGACCTATCTGCTCAGCGCCATAATCCTGAGAAGGATCCCCTTGCTAAAAAATATCCTGTAACTTGTGGATATGCGCAATCGCTTCTGGAAATATGTCTTCCCTGCCTTGTATGGACTGGTGGTATACTTTACCATCCGGCTGCTGCTGGACTCGGTCACAGGGATGAAGTTTTGGGAAAGAAGAAGATGGGGACAGACTTCGCTGGAAATAGTTTACTGCATCCTTGTAAGCTATATTTTCATATGGGTGTTCCAGCGGCTGTTCAGCTGGTTCGACAGACGCTGGCCCCATGAACGTTACAGCACCCGGCGCATCGTTCGCGAGCTGCTGTATGTTTTTTTGGTAAACCTCGTCTTCCAGAACCTGTTCCTCACGACCTTCACCGCCCTGACAGACGATGGCGCCCAATGGTATGACGTTGTGGATGTCAATACCATCCCCCTGCTGTATGTGCTGATATATTATGGCATCATGCGCAGCCGCACTTTCCTGAAAGCATATATTGACGGGAAGATCCAGCTGGAAAAGATCACGAATGATCAGCTGCAGACGGAGCTGAAGTTCCTGAAAGCGCAATACCATCCCCATTTCCTGTTCAATGCACTGAACACCATCTACTTTCAGATGGATGAGAATGTGGCCGGAGCAAAGAAGAGCGTGGAGAAGTTCTCCGAGCTCCTGCGCTATCAGCTCTATGATCAGCAGCAGACAGTACCGGTGAGTCAGGAGGTCCGCTATCTCCGGAACTTTATCGAGCTGCAGGAGATCCGCTCTTCCGACAAGCTGCGGCTTTCCGTCCACTTCGACGGAAAGCTGAACGGACAGCAGGTGTACCCCCTGTTGATGCTGCCCCTGGTGGAGAACGCCTTCAAATACGTAGGCGGAGATTATTGGATCCGCATCGAAGCCCTTGTAGACAAGGACCAGCTTCATTTCAGCGTCGCCAACGCCACTCCCGGAGAAATACCGATACCTGTATCGGACCAAAAGGCCGGCGGCATCGGGCTGGACAACCTGCGCAGGAGATTACAGCTGCTGTACCCTGAAAAGCACTATCTGCAAATAGAGAAAAAACCCGGCGAATTCCATGCGGACCTTGTAT
>DASZVM010000132.1:0-3452 GCA_035547295.1 Puia sp.
CATTACAGGGGTGTCAGCATAAGCACAGGCTTTTTAGGACCTACTAAAAATCAAATTGCTTATGATCCATCAAAAGCTGCTGCTCTTTGTACCTATGCTGCTTTGTTGCTGCATAGCTTTCTCTCAGGAACGTACGATCAGGGGTAAGGTGACAGACGAAAATAATAAGGCGCCGGTGGAGGGCGCCACGGTAAAGGTGAAAGGCTCTAATTATGCCGTGTCTACCAACTCCCAGGGAATATTTTCCATAAAAGCTCCCGCAGGCTCTGTCACGCTGGTGATCTCTTTTATAGGCTATGCCACCAAAGAAGTTACTGCCGGCGAATCTTCCGGCGAGCTGGACGTATCCCTGGCCACGGATTCCAAACAGCTGGGAGAAGTAGTGGTAACGGCTCTGGGTATCCAACGCCAGCAGAAGTCGCTGGTGTATGCTACGCAAAGCGTCAAGCCGCAACAGCTGACAGAGGTTCGTGATCCGAATAATGTGCTGAATTCATTACAGGGGAAGGTGGCCAACGCGGTCATCAACCAGGGATCCGGTGGTCTGGGCAGCGGCGCGAGGATCGTCTTGCGGGGAAATAAATCCATACAGGCTCCCAATAATGCGCTGATAGTGGTGGATGGAGTGCCCATCACCAATAATACGTACAGCACGGCAGGCAACGACTTCGGGTCGCTGCAAAGCTCGGACGGGGCCGGCGACATCAACCCCGACGATATCGAGTCGATGAACGTCCTAAGGGGCGCTTCTGCGGCAGCGCTCTATGGCAGCCAGGCCGCCAACGGTGTTATTGTCATTGCCACAAAGAAAGGGAGAAGGAATGATATAAATATTACGGTCAACTCAGGTGTAGGGTTTGAAAAGCCTTTTGCGCTGCCCAAATTTCAAAATACATATGGACAGGGCATCAGCGGCAAGCTCGCCGATTCATCGAAGCAGGGCGCCAGCTGGGGACCCAGGATGACCGGTCAATCCTACATCGACTATCTATATAATCCGGCCAAGCTGACACCCCAGCCGGATAATGTAAAGGACTTTTTCCAGACAGGGCTTAATGTGAACAACTATATCGGTCTTTCCGCAGGCGGCGATAAAACCCAGTCCTATCTCTCGTATACGAACAATTATGCAAAGGGGATCATCCGGAATAACGAGATGAACAAGCATACGGTGACCTACCGGATCACCAGCCAGCTGACAAAAAAGC
Source organism: Puia sp. (assembly GCA_035547295.1). GTDB lineage: Bacteria > Bacteroidota > Bacteroidia > Chitinophagales > Chitinophagaceae > Puia. Next base: position 1,209 of record DASZVM010000132.1, read on the forward strand.
TTTCCACGGATGCGAAGATCACCTATATCAACCAATCGGTAAAGGGCAGACCCCGCACAGGTGAAGAGAATTCACCGGTGTTTGACGCTTACCAGATGCCCCGCAGCGTCAGCACCGAGCAGGCCCTGCAATACCAGACGAAGGATATATTCGACAGGACCATTCCCACCAACTGGCCTTCCACGAACAATTCCATTTACGGGAACCCTTACTGGATGATCTATAACACGAATATTACGGAAGACCGCAACAGGGTCATCGGCTTTTTATCCGCCCGTTACCAGCTGACGCCATGGCTGGCCATCCGGGGCAATGTCAACCTGGACAGGGCGAGCTCCCGTATCCAGGAAAGATACCAGTGGAAGACCCTTTTGTGGAATACCAACGACGGAGGGTCTTACGGTATCGCGGATGTCGTTTACCAGCAGAAGTGGTTTGATGTTTACCTGGAAGGTTCCAACAAGCTGGGTCCCGACATGAAGATAGATTATCACATAGGTACTTTGTACCAGGATAACCAGGCGACTGTGAACGTCTCTTCTTCGAATGGTCTGTATGTGACCAATAAATTCGACCTGAACTATGCCAGCAACCCGACCACCACATCCAGCGCCTCCGAAACGCAGGTGCAGGCAGCTTTTGCACAGGCCAACCTTTCCTGGAAAGATGCCATCTTCGTGGATGGGTCGTTGCGTACGGACTGGAACTCGACGATCAGGTCGCCCTATACCATCGTTTATCCTTCGGTAGGCGTATCCGCCATCCTGTCGGAGCTGATAAAGGATATGCCGCAGGCCATCTCGTTCTTAAAGGTCAGCGCCAACTATGCGAAGGTGGGTAACGGCGGCGCATTTGCCGTGCGTTTCCCCAGTCTGACCTTTTATCCGGGCGCGGGTAATGGAGGCATCGGCAGAACACCCACTGTCCCTATCCCGGGTCTGAAGGCCGAGATGACCACCAGCAAGGAAATTACCCTGGAGACACGGTTCATCAATGACCGTATAGGATTCAATCTCACCTATTATCATACGAATTCCATCAACCAGCTGCTGCTGATCAGCCTGCCCGTGGCGACAGGGTACAGCAACAAATACATCAATGCAGGTAATATCCGGAACCAGGGCCTGGAGCTGGTGGTAACGGGTACCCCCATCAGGAACAGGGACTTCTCCTGGGAAACGCAGCTCAATCTTTCCTTCAACCGGAATAAGGTGATCAAGCTGAGCGACGAGCTCAAGTCCACCGATATTGCCGGGGGCAACCAGCGTTCTGCACAACCCAGGGTTGCGGAGGGAGGAAGCTTTGGCGATCTCTATGCCCATCGCTGGCTGAAGAATGACAAAGGGCAGTATCTCGTGGATACGGCCGGCGCGCCTTTTACTTCCTATGTATCCGGAGATCCCATCGGGTATATCGGCAATTTCAACCCGAGATATAATGTCGGCTTTACAAACACTTTCCAATATAAAGGTTTCTCGCTGCGCCTGCTGGTGGACGGCCGTATCGGCGGCATCCTCGTATCGGGTACGGAAATGAACCTGGCGTTCAGCGGTATTACAGAGGCGACGGAGAAGTTCCGCGAAGGCGGATTGAATATGGGTGGCGTGGATGCCACCGGCGCCACGGTGAACAAGACCATTACCGCGCAAAAATTCTGGCAGACGGTATCGGGCCAACGGTATGGGGTAGGCGAGTTCTTTACCTATGACGCCACCAATTTGCGGATGCGGGAAGTATCCCTGGGCTTCGATATCCCCTTGCACATCGACTTTGTAAAATCCTTGCGGTTCTCCGCTGTAGCGCGTAACCTTTTCTGGATCTATCGTGGCAGCTCGAAGCTGAGCATTCCGGGATTGGGCAAACGTAAGATGTGGATGGACCCGGACATGAGCAATGGCAACGGCAACTTCCAGGGCACCGAATATGGGGCCATTCCGTCCACCCGTACATTGGGATTCAATATAAAAGCCACCTTCTAAAGCAAGAACCAAAAGATATATTATGAACTTACGAATTAATATATTCCTGAACAGACGCCTGCAAATGGCTGCGATCGCTGTCATATTGCTGGGTTCCGTCTCCTGTACGAAGAACTACGAGCAGATCAATACGGATAAAAGCAAGATACCTACGGCAGGGCCGTCGGAGCTGCCCTTCCTTTTCTCACGCGCAGAAGAGGTGGGGACTACGAATTCCGGGAACTACCAGGTGGCGCAAAACCTTTTTGCCGACCAGTATTGTCAA
>DASZVM010000133.1:0-3261 GCA_035547295.1 Puia sp.
TAAAGGGGGTTGGATCACAGAGGCAAATCTTGCTGTTCCGGCAGGATACAAGGTCCAGGACATCCCCACAGGATTGGATATCCAACGAAAAGGGTACAGCTTTTCCGTTTCCTGCAAGCTGGAAGGAAATGTATTGAAATACCGTAAGACTATTGTCATAAAAGATGTACACCTGCCTCGCTCGGGCTTTGGCCAATGGAATGAGGATGTGGACCAGCTGAAAAAGACATACCTGCAGCAAATAACACTGACCCGGAAATAATTCACCTTAACCCCCATGTCATGAAATTGTTCGTACGCACTTGCTTACTCCTCACCTTACCCGTGATGATCTCTTCTTTCGCCCTGGCTCAGGCAGACACGGCCAAGTATAAAGAGAGGGCTGCCACCATCCGGGCAGATGTATGGGCATGGAAAGACACTATATTCGCCGGGCGCGCCATTCCTGCTGAATATGCCAACGAATCCTGTGTGATCATAGCAAGAAAAGCGGTCATTGAAGCCGATACAAAAAAGAGAATAAACTGGGCCCTGACCGCTCACCGCAATTTCTATTACAACAGCACGGTGAGAGAAATGGTAAAGATTAATGATAAGGCTTCCCTGGAAGAATACTCACAGTTAAGCTATCGCCAGTTCAAAAAGCTCAATGGCTGGATGTCGTCTACCTCTACCACTTTTGTGGGCGCACGCATCATCAAGCCCAATGGCACAGTAAAAGAAGTAAATATAGACGAGGCCGTATTGCTCAGCAATGGTCGTAACGATCTGCACCGCAAGCTGGCTATCAGTGACCTGCAGGTAGGAGATATCCTGGACTATTTTGTCAGGATAGAAGAGTATTCGGAATATATCAAAGAACCGGAAAGGCTCATCTTTGTCTTTGGCGATGACCATCCCATCCTGTTCTACACCCTGCACTGCGAGATCGGGAATAAATATGCGATAGAATACAGGTCCATGAACGACGCTCCCTTCGCCAGACAGACGACAAACGAGGATAAGGACGTCATCCTCGACATTGGTATGAAGGATATCCCCGCAGCGCCCACAGGCCTCTGGATGGCTTCCATGCGGGAGCTGCCCGCTTTCCGGCTCAATGTCCTGGCCGGTGGGACTTATGTCGGGTCCGGACGCTCCGTTGGAGAAGTGGTGAAGAATGTTCCCCTGGCAGACATAGTAGACAGGATCAACACAGGCGTATCTTATCCTGACCCTGCAAAGGCATCGTGGTACAAACGGCAGGTGACGGACATTCTGAAAGGTTATGATAAACATTACAATAAGCTTCCAAAGGACAGCCTGATCAATCTGATCTATTATGCCTATCGCTTTGTACGTTATTACAACCAGATGGATGCCAGCCTGGAAGTAGGAGAAGATAGGAATGAGATGGATATAAACAGCTATGATTATCTCATCTACCTGAACCTTCTTCTTAACGCGAATAAGATCTATCCCAGGTTTGTGGTGATGCCTTATAAGCACGGACCAGCTATCAGGAACATCATGGGCATAGGTGATCTGTCGGTGATGCTGCGTTATGACCTGGACCCCGGTCAGCAAAAGGAATTGTTCTTCACAAACCAGAATATGTTCACCTCCCTGGGATATATACCTGCCTCCCTGGAAGGACAGCCTTGTCCGGAAGTCCGTGCGAAAAGATATATGGCCGTGATACAGGACGAGAAAACCCCCCTGAGCACAGCGGCGGAAAATACCCAGCGGGAGAACCTGCAGGTCAGCTTCAATGGTTCAGATATGCAAATGCTGCACGTGAAAAGACATACGCTCCTCACTGGTAAAATGAAAGAAGGCGAGCAGGTACGCCTCCTGAATTTCGAGGACTGTTACGAATCGGAAAGAAATGCATTGCATGTAGAGAAATCCATCATGGATGACCTGAAAAAAGCCCGGAAAAGCAAAAACCTGTCTGAAGACTATGCCACTGCTCTGGAAAAAGCCCGGGCTTCCCTGAAAGACCGCTTCAAGGAAGAAATATCATCCGAATTCGATCCGGGACCCAAGGATATCCTTGCCTGGAAAGTAGACAACCCCGGCCTTCGCCATACGGCGCCCGATATGGCCTATTCCACGGAGTTCACCATGGATGGATTGGTCCAGCGGGCAGGGAATAATTTCCTGCTGAACATCGGCAAAATGATCAATTCCCCCCTGAGGCTGACCCCCACTCAAAGAAACCGTAAAATAGATATTTATATGTCCTATGCCCGGACCCTGGATTGCACTGTAGCATTCGATATCCCCCAGGGATACACCGTGCAGGGCGTGGACAAGCTGAATAAGACCCTGAACAACGACTGCGGATCAGTCACCACCAGCGCCCAGGTACAGGGCCGGCAGCTGATGGTGCATTTCCGGCGGATCTACAAGCACGATCAGGAAACTGCGGACAAATGGCCCCAGCTGCTGACGATCATCGACGCCGCAACGGACTTTGCAGATCAGAAGGTATTGTTGAAAAAAGGATAAAGTCTCCTTTTATAATACATAATACCTCTTCGCCTGAGCACCCGCCTCCTTAAGCTGGGGAGCATCACTCATCAGCTGCTTGAGATCCCGCTCGATGGTAAAACAAATAGCCGTCATCGGCGTATCCGTCGGTTTGTTCTCAAAAGGGTCCTGCAAATGGATGGCCATTTTCTCGATGAGAAAAAATACGGCTGCAATGGCTATGACCACCGGTATGCTCATAAACCCAAAGAAATCCACTACTGCAAAAGGCAGCAGCAGGAAAAAGAACAGCAGGGAGAAGTGGATATACAGGCTATAAGTGGCCGGGAAAATAGTATTCTTGATCCGCTCACACTTTCCCATGGCATCACAAAGCCTGGTCAGGGTCCTGTCTATTTCCACCTGCTGATAGGAATTGATCAGACCATTGTGATAAGCCTTTTGCAGGTCCTGCCCCTGCAGGTCTAATATCGCCATGGGAGTGTTGTTGAAGTTTTTTATGTGCTGCACATCGCTCCGGCTGATATGCTTCTCGATACCGTATCCGCTGTCCTGACCGCGCAGGCTCCTGCTCAGACTATAACACCAGGCTATCTGCCGCTTGATAAACCTCGCTCTGAAGAAATGCACCTGCTCGCCCTGATCCGGAGCATGAATAAACCAATTGATCTGCCTGGCCAGCGAACGGCTGTCATTCACAATGGCCCCCCAGATAGTCCTGGCCTCCCACCATCGGTCGTAGGCCTGATTGCTACGGAAAGCCAGCAGCAAAGAGATCACAGTCCC
>DASZVM010000134.1:0-2144 GCA_035547295.1 Puia sp.
TTCATTCCGCTGACTATCCTTCTGCTGGCGGGGTTCATCATACTGGTGAAGCTCTACTTCCGGATGAAGGACCAGAAAGCCCTGGAGGAAAAGCTGCTATGGGTCAACACCAACGAACAGGCAGTGCTGGACAACCATCCCAATGGCTTCCCCGATGGAAAGGATCACCTGGACTCCTACTCCTACCTGGATGACCTGGATATCTTTGGTCCCCATTCGCTCTTTCACCTGCTCAACCGTACCACCACTTCTCATGGCAAAGCCCGGCTCTCCAGTTTGCTCCGGACGCCCCTGCTGGATAATGTCGGGATCCTGCGGCAACAGCAAGCCATCCGGGTCCTTACCCTGCAGCCTGATAAGCGACAACTGCTGACCGCAAAAGGTCTGCTGGCGGAGGAAAAAGAAGGCAACCTGCACAGTCTTACCAGCTGGCTTTCCAGCCCATCCCGTCTCTATGGACGGAAGATGCTTACCCTTCTCCGGTGGCTCCTGGTGGCCTATAACCTCTTTGCGATAGGCGTATACCTGGCTACGGACCTCTATGCTCCTTTGCTGATAGGAGTATCTATATCCTGGACCGTCACGGGATCATTCCTGCGTTATATCTCCGAACAACACCTGCTGATCAGTAAAAAGCAAGCCATCCTCGATCAATATGCCGCCGTCCTGGCAGTCTTCAATACGATAGATACCCGGGATTCGGCCCTGCTGCAGGAAGAGCAGACCCGCACTTCAAAAGCACACCGGGCGATCCGCCGGCTATCGCAGCTGGCATCCTTCTTCGATCAGCGGCTGAACGTGCTTGTAAATATTTTCCTGAACAGCTTTTTGCTGTACGATCTCCATGTCATGGCCGGTCTTGAAAAATGGAAGGAAACATACAAGGCGAACTTCCACGGGTGGATAGATGCCGTTGGTAATATCGAAAGCCTCAATTCCCTGGCATCCCTTGCCTTTAACAACCCGGAATTCACTTATCCGGTGCCGGTGCAGGGACAGTCACTTTTTGTCTCGGCCACGCAGCTGGCCCATCCATTGATACCTGCCGCCGAGCGGGTGGCCAACGATTGCGCCATCGGTAAAGACCAGCAGCTGATACTGGTGACAGGGTCCAATATGTCCGGCAAGACCACTTTCTTACGGACGGCAGGCGTCAATCTCCTGCTGGCCCAATGCGGCGCCCCTGTTTGCGCCGGAGAGTTTTCTTTTACCCCTATGCAGCTGCTCACTTCCCTGCGTGTCAGCGATTCTTTGCAGGAGCACACGTCCTATTTTATGGCAGAGCTGAAAAAACTACAACGTATCATCCATCATCTGCAGGAAGGCACGCCCTCCCTTGTGCTGATAGACGAGATCCTGCGGGGCACCAATTCAGAGGATAAAACGTATGGCTCCGAGCAGTTCATCCGCAAGCTTTTACAATATCCCTGTCTCTCCTTTTTCGCTACCCATGACCTTTCGCTGGGCAGCCTGGAAAAAGAGCTGCCCGGTCTTGTCAGCAACTATTGTTTTGAAAGCAATATCAGCGGCGACGAATTGCATTTCGATTACCGGCTCAGACAAGGTATTGCCCGCAACCGTAACGCTTCCTTCCTCATGAAGAAGATGGATATCATTTAAAAACAAAGGCCCCCGCCGGGGCGGGGACCTGACTTAAAACTAACTGCTAAACAGCGTAAAAGAGCCGTAACCACTATTTTTATGGACCTCCGGTCCGTTAGTAGCTGATCCCTGTGACAATGGTACCCTTTTGACGGGGCTTGCCGGCATAACGGCCATGCTTACGGATATTCCACATATCCACCAATCCGAAAGAAGATCTGTTCTCTTTTTCAGAAGCAACTTCCGTTGCCACTGTTTCTTTTACCTCGTTTACGAGATTTTTCAGGATAGCAGGTTCCATTTGGACATAATTGTCCCGTACATCACTTTTCATAACGTATACTATTTAATTATTCACAATTGTTGATCCGGGCAAGGAGGGAAGTAGTACACTGAAGAATCGTATCTAAGAAAGTGTCAAATCAAACCCTGAGATGGCAAGTATATTAGACCGTTGCCCGGTTTTGCGATGCGAATGTACGAACTTTCACGTTCACATACAAGCGATGCATGCAAAGATTTTGTTAACATGACTTTAATTG
>DASZVM010000135.1:0-3599 GCA_035547295.1 Puia sp.
ACGTTCGGGGATGAGGAGATAGGCTATGATTTTTTAAAGACGATGGGTCTCGAGGTCCTGCAGGGACATGATTTCAGAGAAGGGATGGCCACTGATTCCGGCGGATATATTTTAAATGAAGAGGCTGTACGGATCATGGGGTACAAGGACCCTGTCGGCAAACCTTTTACTATGTGGGATAGGAAAGGACCTATCGTCGGGGTGGTGAAGGACTTTCATTTCAACTCGCTGCATGTGCCGGTGCGTGGCTTTATCATGTATCTGGGCGAGAATGCCTGGGGCGGGACGATATTGATACGGACGCAGCCGGGTCCGGGTAAGACCCGGGAGGCGCTGGATGGGCTGGCGGGTCTGTGGAAGAAAATGAACCCCAAGTTCCCATTTACATATCAGTTCTCGGATGAGGAGTATGGTAAACTGTACAAGAGCGAGCAGATGGCAGGACGGCTTTCCAATTGCTTTGCTGTGCTGGCCATTGCTATTTCCTGTCTCGGGCTCTTGGGATTGGCGATGTTTACGGCCGAGCAGCGTACCCGGGAGATCGGTATCCGGAAGGTCCTGGGCGCCAGCGTAGCCTCTGTGTTTGGCCTGCTGTCAGGTGAATTCCTGCGGCTGGTGCTGTTGTCGCTGCTGATCGCTACGCCATTGGCCTGGTTGGTCATGCATAAATGGCTGGAGGATTATGCTTATCATACGGATATCAGCTGGTGGATGTTCCTGGCGGCGGGATGTACGGCGGTCATTGTAACCTTATTTACTGTTGGCTGGCAGGCTGTCAGGGCCGCGCTGGCGAATCCGGTGCATAGCTTAAGAGCCGAGTAGGTCTGGCAGAACCCCTCGCGATTCGTATATTCGTTGCATGGCCGATGCGTTGATACAGCTCAAACAATTGGTGAATGCAGTGTACCCTCTTTCCGATGAGGATTGGGATGCCCTTTCAGGTATATGGACGTCTTTTTCAGCCGGAAGAAAGGAGATCATTACGGCAGAGGGGGCTGTGGAAAGATACTTGTATTTCGTGGTAGAAGGTGTACAGCGTGTCTATTATTTTGACGACCAGGATAGAGAAGCTACCCTCGTATTTACATATGCACCTTCTTTTGGCGGCGTGCTCGACGCGCTGCTGTTGCAACAACCTTCCCGGTATTTTTATGAAACGTTGACCCCTTCCCTGTTCCTGCGGGCGCCGTGGGTGAGCTGGACAGGTTGATGAAGCAGCGGCTCGATGTGGAGTTTATGGTCCGCAAAGGGGTCACCCATGCGCTTTCAGGCCTGCTGGAAAGGCTGGCGGAACGTAAGCCTCCGATGAAATGCCTGTTGTAAAGGTAATGGCAGGGAGATAGCTTTGCTGCAAAAAGCCGTATGGTAAAAGACGAGCAGTTGGAGGAGAAGATGTTTTCGAGTATAAGATCATGGCAGCAGCGTGAAGTCTCACAAAAGGAGTGGTGCCGTCAGCAGGATATTCCCTATCATATATTCCATTACTGGTATCGCAAATACAAAGATCAGCAGGAATCACCTGACAAGGGGGCTTTTGTTCAGCTTGCCATGACTTCCAAGCCTGCTACAAGTTGCGAAGTGGTTTTTACGGATGGTACGCGGATCGTGTTTCATCAGCCAGTGCCAGCTCAGTATTTAAAAAGCCTGTTGTTCTAAGCGGTGCTACATCTTTCTACTACCTGCCAGTACTTCCTGTACCGAATGCCCGTTAACATGCGCAAGAGCTTTGACGGGCTAAGTGGTATTGTACAAAATGAGATAAAGCGGGACCCGCTCAGCCCGGCGATCTTTATTTTCTGGAACCGGCGGCGCAACCAGGTGAAGCTCCTACATTGGGAGGGGGATGGTTTTGCATTGTATCACAAGCGTTTGGAGAAAGGCACCTTTGAACTGCCTGTGGTGGGTGAAGGACAGGCCGTACTGCCTATCGAAGCCGATCAGTTATTGCTGCTGCTCAGAGGGATCTCCCTGCGGCATATCCGGAGACGAAAAAGATATCAACAAGCTGGTAAAATTGTGCATAATCAGACCGGGTAAGGCTGCGCTGTAACAGCAGTTTATTACATTTGCGCACGCATGGCCGAAGCCGCAGCACATACCGATTATAAGGCGCTCTACGAACAGTCACAATTACAGGTAGTAGAGTTGCGTCATGAACTGGATCAATTGAAAAAGATGATCTTTGGCGCCCGTCAGGAACGTTTTATATCCGATGGGGCGGCAGATCCTGCCCAACTATCGATGGAGTTGTCAGCAGAACCTGTTGCGGCTACTTCCCTGGTTAAAGCACAAAAGATCGAATATAAACGTACTACGTCTATTCTAACCAACCCCATTACCACCCACCAGGGTCGCATGAAGTTGCCTGATCACCTGGAGCGTAAAGAGACCCTGGTGGATGTGGAGGGGAAGGAGGGTTGCCGCCGCATTGGAGAAGAAGTGACCGAAGAACTGGAATACGAACCTGGCAGACTGTATGTAAATCGCTATGTACGCCCCAAATACGTAAGTGCGGATAATCAGACCATTCTTATTGCGCCTTTACCTGAGCGTCCTTTACCGAAGGCTATTGCAGGACCGGGACTACTCACCCAGATCCTCATCGATAAATATGTGGATCACTTGCCACTGCACCGTCAGCAGCAACGCTTCAGCCGGGAGAAGATCAATATCCCTTACAGCACGATTACCGACTGGGTCAGCAACAGCTGTAAACTGATCACCCCCTTATACGAGGCCCTGCGGAAAGAAGTGCTGGCCAGTGATTATCTGCATGCCGATGAGACGCCGATCAAGGTGCTGGATAAAGATAAAAAGGGAGAAACCCATCGGGGGTATTATTGGGTCTATCACAACAGCCTGCAGGACATCCTGTTCTTCGATTACCAGCCGGGAAGGGGAAGAGAAGGTCCAGACGGTATCCTGAAAGACTTCCGGGGACACCTGCAAACAGATGGATATAGCGGATATAGCCACTTCGATACACAGAAGGGGATCACGCTGTTACACTGTATGGCGCACGCCCGCCGAAAGTTTGTGGAAGCTCGTCTGAACGACCAGGCCAGGGCCGACTATGTGCTGGAACAGATCCAGCAATTATACGCCATTGAACGCAAGGCAAACGAAGAACAGCTGCCGGCCGAAGAGGTATTGCAACTGCGGCAGGAAAAAGCAGTTCCTATCCTGGAAGCATTGGGTAAATGGATGGAGCAGGCCTATACCGAAGTATTGCCCCAGAGTGCCATCGGTAAGGCCCTGGCATATAGCATCACCCGGTGGGAAAAACTGATGGTCTACACGACGGATGGGAAGCTTAACATTGACAATAATCCGGTGGAGAGGACTATACGTCCAGTGGCAGTAGGTCGAAAGAACTACCTGTTCGCCGGCAGCCATGAAGCAGCTCAGCGAAGTGCTATGCTCTACTCCCTGCTGGGAACCTGTAAGTTGCATGACATCAATCCCTTCCAATGGATGAAAACAGTCCTGGAGAAAATCCCTGCCCACCCCATCAATAAGATCCAGGAGTTGATACCTCATCGTTACAACTCTATACAATAATTTTTACAGCCATTTACTGGGGTTGGCCGTAGGCTTAC
>DASZVM010000136.1:0-6053 GCA_035547295.1 Puia sp.
CAGAGCCCTCTTTTTGAGGGGCCGTAAAAATTCCTCTCTGACAGGTCTCTTTGCCATCTTCTTTCTTGTAGCCTGCAATCCCAGGCTGTCAAATGGTCTGCGCAGGCATGACCTCCGCAAAGACATAGAAATGACCACTACCCGCGGTACCATCATTCTCCGTCTGTCCGACTCCACGCCGCTGCATCGCGATAATTTCCTGGCGCTGGTGAAAAAAGGTTATTATGACAGCATTTTATTTCACAGGGTGATCCAATGGTTTATGATACAGGCCGGGGATCCCGGCAGCCGTCATGCCGGGCAGGATACGCCTCTGGGAGACGGGGGGCCGGTCTACACCATCCCCGCGGAGTTCAGAAGTACCCTTTTTCATAAGAAAGGAGCCCTTGCCGCTGCCAGGGAAGGGGATGATGTCAATCCGCAGATGGCCAGCAGCGGTAGTCAGTTCTATATCGTTCAGGGGAAGGTATTTACTTCCGCAGGATTGGATTCCCTCGAAACCTTTCGTCTGAAGGGCAGGAAGATACCCGCGGATCAGCGGGCCGTATACCGGACCATTGGAGGTACCCCGCATCTTGATCAGCATTATACTGTTTTTGGAGAGGTGATCAGGGGTATGGAGGTAGTGGATTCCATTGCTGCCGTGCGTACCGGCGGACGGCCGTATAACAGGCCTTTAAAGGACGTTCGTATATTGAAAGTTAAGCTGATAAGCAGGAAATAGCCCCGTCCGTACCATTCTTTTTTAATTTGCCCCCTTTTTCTAATATTTGCATCTCAAAATATACTCACCATGAATTTCCCCGAAAATTTACGCTATACGAAAGATCACGAATGGATACGCCTGGAGAATGGAAATACGGCTATCATTGGTATTACCGAGTTTGCACAAAAGGAGCTGGGAGATATTGTATATGTGGAGATCGAGACGGTGGGTAAGGCCCTGGCGGCGGAGACCGTGTTTGGGACTGTAGAGGCTGTCAAGACAGTGTCTGACCTCTATCTGCCTGTTGCGGGTACTATCAACGAGGTGAACCCTGCCCTGGCCGGTGCGCCTGAGCTGGTGAACTCTGATCCGTATGGAGAAGGCTGGATGATCAAAATGACCGTAAAAGACCCGGCAGACCTGGATAAGCTGATGGATGCGGCTGCCTACGCCAATATCGTCCATTGATCGTTATTTTCCTTACATTAGAGTATCCATCCATATTAAACCTTGGGAATACCTACTACCTATAATACAGAGCAGGAATTGGTGCTGGCCTTGAAACGACGGGATAACCAGGCTTTCAGTACTTTATATGACAACTACGCCGGAGCTCTCTATAGTATTATCAAACAGATCGTTACCGATAATGCCGAACTGGCCAGCGATGTATTGCAGGAGGTTTTTATCAATATCTACAGGAAGATTGATACCTATGACCAGACAAAGGGTCGTCTGTTCACCTGGATGCTGAACATTGCGCGGAACGCTTCCATTGACATGCTGCGATCCAAAAGTTATCAGAATTCTCAAAAAAACCAGGAGCTCCCTGATAACGTATATAAGGGTACAGCCAACCAGTCCACCCAGCTCAATGTCGATAACATCGGGCTGAAAAAGGTGCTGGAAAAGTTGCGACCCGAACACCGGGTATTAATGGAACTAGCTTACTTTAAAGGTTTTACACATGAAGAAATTGCGGAAATGATGAATATTCCGCTGGGGACCGTGAAGACGAGGATCAGGAACGCGTTGTTACAACTAAGAGAATACTTACAGTAAATTGAATATACAAGAATACATAGAGAGCGGCATCATCGAGACTTATGTCCTAGGTCTGGCCAGCCCATCGGAAAGCGCTGAATTTGAGCGATTGTGCGCTGAATATCCTGAATTAGTAGCAGCCCGTAAAAAATTTGAGGATGGGCTGGAAAAACACGCATCGACCCATGCCGTGCAACCTCCTGTCGGGGTTAAGGTGAAGGTTTTGGAAGCAATCGGAGATACCGCAGACAGCGGTACCCGTGCGAATGTTTCTTTAAATCCACCTAATATAATCACCATGCAAAACGAAACCAAAAAAGGGTCTTCCGGCTGGCTGCGCTTTGTAGCTGCCGCATCTGTAGTATTGCTCATCGGGCTGGCCTGGTTCAGCTATCAATTCTACACGCAGAACGCAGAGTTGCAGAAATCCAATACCGCCCTGCAGGACAAACTGAATTCTACCCAGGGTACGCTTGACAAGATCCTGGATGAGACAAGAGAGGCTGTAAAGAATCCCAATACTACCGTGGTCAACATGGTAGGGACAAAGATAGCCCCCAAGTCCTCAGCCAATATTTATTGGGATTCCACCAATTCCAGTGTATTCCTGGTGGTAAAGAACATGCCGCAGCTGCCCAACGACAAGCAATACCAGCTATGGGCCCTTATCGACGGTAAACCCAAAGACCTGGGCGTATTTGATGCTACGGACGATAAGGTGATCCTGAAAATGAACAACACCAAGCAGGCCCAGGCTTTCGCCATCACCATCGAGAAAAAAGGCGGCAGCCCCTCTCCCACGCTGGACAGCATGCAGTCGATGGGAAAAACCCTGCGGGCGCAATAATGCCCGGATAAAAGGCTGCGGGAAAAAACTTCTACAGAGGCAGCAAATTAATGGACACTCCCCGGCTACATAAAAAATAACAAAAAGAGATCATCCAAAATTTTTCTGTTTGGGGGTCTCTTTTTATTTTAGGGGCTTTGCTACATGAAGCAGCTGATCACAAAATACCTGGGGAATATTTACTTCCCTGTCATCTGGACATTATTCGTCGCCTTTCTTCTTTGTATCCCCGGTACCATGCTGCCCAGCGAGTCCCACTTCTTTATTTCCAATTTCGATAAGCTGGTACATATCTGTTTATTCGGAGGGTTCGTATTATTCTGGGACCTCTATCTCAGTAAACGCAGTACTTCTTCCAGCCGGCTGCTTCGCTGGTATTTCCTTGTATTTATATTGGGGGATGTATTCGGCATTGGGATGGAGTTCATGCAGAAATATTATATCCCATTCAGGGATTTTGACACCGGGGATATCATCGCCGATATGATCGGGACGGGGTTAGGGTATGGGTTGTCGAATATGTTTCTCGTAAAATAATTCCGTTTATGAATGGCTGTAATGTCTTTTCCCACAGCAGGCTGTCGGGGTTGGTTAGACGCTAAACAGGCCTTCGTCGGAGCTGCTTCGACACGTTCCTCCTCGCCCATGACCTTCACAGAGCTCGGTCATGCTTCGCGCGCCCTCGCTGTGCTCGGGGCCTGCAAAAAATAAACCCCTGTAGAAACAGGGGTCGTAACCAAAACTAACTGCTTATGAGAAAATTGACTGCTTTATGTGAGTCAAATAGAAAAGACTAATTTATAAACTATATAACGCAAAACAGGTGCCAATATTACCTCAACCATTCTCTTCATTTTCATTCACACTGTAAAATTACGTCTCAAATTCGTGTTTCCCGATTCATCAAAAGAGTAATAACATTTATTTAGCATTCCCTCTCTTAAGGTACGTAATTCCGTGGTTTATAGCAAGATTTTAGCCATTTTTTTATTGCGTTGTAAAAGAGCTTCTACTATATAAAGACGCGCAGATCGAAAAAAGGTTTACATGGATTACGTTAAAAGATTCTAAAAATGGGAAGAAGTCCCCTGTTACGGGTAGAACTACCCAGAACCGTGAGGGTCCCGCCGGATCCGATTTAATCCCGTTTTAACCTGGCGTTTTGTTTAATTCTGGCGGGCCATCTTTTCCGCGTTCTCGGCAAATTGAAGGGCGTCGATGAATTCCTGGATATTGCCGTTGAGCACCTCGTCCAGGTTGTAGACCGTTAGACCGATGCGATGGTCTGTCACCCTGCCCTGGGGGAAGTTATATGTGCGGATCTTGGCGCTGCGGTCCCCTGTGCTGACCAGGCTTTTCCTGTGCCGGGCGATCTCCTCTTCCTGCTTACGGACCTGGTCCTCATATAATTTGGTACGCAGCATCTGCATGGCTTTCTCCCTGTTGCCCAATTGGCTGCGCTCCGTCTGGCAGACCACGACGACCCCCGTGGGAATATGTGTAAGAAAGACCTTTGTTTCCACTTTGTTTACGTTCTGGCCGCCGGCGCCTCCGCTGCGGGCGGTTTCCATTTTTACGTCGCTCTCCTTCAGCTCAAAGTCCACTTCCTCCGCTTCGGGCATTACGGCCACGGTAGCCGCGCTGGTATGCACCCGGCCGCTTGTCTCGGTATCGGGCACCCGCTGTACGCGATGGACGCCGCTCTCGAACTTTAGCGTGCCGTATACGTCTTCTCCCACTACTTCCACCTGTACTTCCTTGTATCCGCCCACCGTGCCTTCACTTTCGCTGAGGATCGCCGTTTTCCAGCCTCTTTTTTCGCAATATTTTATATACATGCGAAGAAGGTCACCCGCGAACAGGCTGGCTTCATCTCCGCCCGTACCCGCCCTGATCTCGAGGATGGCATTCTTTTCATCCTGCGGGTCTTTGGGTATCAACAGTTGACGGACGAACGCCTCCATTTTTTCTTTCCTTTCCTCCAGTCCCGGGGCTTCTGCCTTGGCCAGATCGCGTAATTCAGCGTCATCCCCATTCAGCGCCTCCTTATTGAAGTCGATGGTATCCAGCAGGTCTTTATATTCCTTGTACGCCTGGACGATCTTTTCCAGGCTGCGATATTCCTTGCTCATGGCGCTGAACTTCCGGTTGTCATTTACGATCTCCGGGTTGCTCAGGGCTACGCCCAGGTCTTCAAATCTTGCTCTTATTGCTTCCAGCTTATCTAACATACTTTTCGCTACTTTTAGTATCCCTTCGGGTACCCGGAGGGATCGCTTATGCGATCTCCGGGTTTCCGTTTCCAGGGCCTGCGAAACTACATCAAAATGCGAAAATTTACAGCGGACTATTTATTTACAGGCCGGGAAATGGCGCCAAAGGGGTCGATTCTGGTGACAAAGGATGATGGTACTGTGGAGGCTATCCTGCCTTCGGCAAATGCGGAGGATGGGGCAGCAGCTCCTGGTGCGGAGATGGCCGACGACGTGGAAGTGCTACCGGGGCTCCTTACACCCGGGTTTGTCAATTGTCACTGCCACCTGGAGCTGTCCCATATGAAAGGGATACTGCCGGAAAGGACAGGCATGGTAGATTTCCTCCTGGCTGTGATCAGGGGAAGGAACGCTTCGGCGGGAGGCGCTCCTTTGGAGAAGGACCAGTCAATTATCCTGGAAGCCATTGCGGAAGCCGAGGAATCCATGCTGCACAATGGCATCGTCGCAGTCGGGGATATATGCAACACCAGCCATACCCTGCAGCAAAAAGGGGAAGGAAGGATGTATTATCACAATTTTATAGAAACCATGGGGTTTATCGAACAGACGGCCCCGGATCGCTATAAAGCGGCCCTGGAGTTGTTCCAGGATTTTGCCGGGGCCTATACCATTCCCATAGGGGCCAATTCGCTGGCGCCCCATGCCCCCTATTCAGTGTCATCCCGTCTTTTCCAGCTGATAGCCAGCTTTCCTGGCAATCAGCTGATGACCATACATAACCAGGAAAGCCTGGCGGAGAACCTGTTCTGCCAGACGGGGCAAGGGGATTTCCTCCGTCTGTACCAGGCGCTGGGGCTGGACGTGTCCTTTTTTAAAGGTACAGGTAAGAGGAGCCTGGCGGGCTATCTGCCTCATTTTTACCGCAACCAGACCCTGCTGCTTGTGCATAACGTGGATACGCGGGAGGAAGACTTTGAGTGGCTGCGGCAATGGAAGGGCGGGATACGGAGCGACGATCTCCGCTGGTGTCTCTGTCCCAATGCCAATCTCTACATCGAAGGGCAGCTGCCTGACGTGGACCTGCTGATGCGGTATGGCTGCAACATTGTTCTGGGCACGGATAGTCTGGCATCCAATCATCAGCTGGATATCCTGGAAGAGATGAAGACACTGCAACAACATTTCGAGCATTTATCCACTGCAACTTTACTGCAGTGGGCTACCTATAATGGAGCCGAGG
>DASZVM010000137.1:0-6734 GCA_035547295.1 Puia sp.
TATCATAAACTGATCGAAGTTTATTATATGCGCTTGAAAAAAGAGATAGGCGGCGATAAGCTATGCGCCCAATTAAAACAATTGGCCTGATGCTCCTGTATCGTATCCGCACACCCTTTGTCCGGCTGCGTTCAGTCTGCCGTCCATCCCCCACCACTATCCACTAGCAATCAATCTGTTGCAATTCAGGAACAAAAGTGGCATCTTTACGTCCATAATCATTGCCCATGCTGTGGACTTATTTAAAGATCGCTTACCGTAACCTGAAGAAAAACCGCCTTATGACCTTTATCAATCTATTCGGGCTTGCTTTCAGCATGTCGGTAGGCATGATGGAATTGATCGTTGTACAAAAAGAGCTGGACTACGACAAGTTCCATCCGCATCCTGATCGCACCTATCGTGTCCTCAGCGATTACACGAACAGCAACGGTAATCACTGGACGTTGGCCAGTACCCCTTTGCCCTTACACAAGGCCTTGCTTGCTGACGCGACAGCCGTCGAACAGACCGTCGATATTTATCCTGCTTTAAAAGGCATGGCCAGCGCCAACGGCAAAGAATTAAATTTCAACGGAGCATTCACCGATGCTGCCTTTTTCCAGGTATTCGGCTTTTCGCTTGCCCAGGGTAATCCTCTCACGGCTTTACAGGAACCAAATACCCTTGTTCTCTCACAAACCGCAGCTGTAAGGTTCTTTGGAAATGAGAACCCCATGGGCAAAACGCTCGATGTACAGGGATATGGCTTGTTCGTCGTCACCGGCGTATTAAATGCCCTTCCGGGAGCCTCGCACATCGATTTCGACGTCTATGCATCAGCATCCACCGTGGCCGTGCTGGAAAAGAATAAGGTATTGCCTGCCCGGTCAGACAAGTGGAATGAACTATCGGGCTACACCTACGTGCTGGCAAAAGAAGGGACAAATAAAGCTCAGCTGGAGGGACAGTTGCAGATGGAAGCGCAATACCTCAATGTAAAGGATAAGAGCGGGCATACCCGGTTTGAGCTCCAGCCGATTGAAAAAGTACGGCCAACCAGCGACGATATCTATTATGACATAGGTGGAGGCACTACCTGGGGTAAATTATGGATGGGCATCGATATCGCCCTGATCATCCTCATTGCTGCCTGTTTTAATTATACCAATCTCACCATCGCCAGGGCACTCACAAGGGCAAAAGAAGTGGGTGTAAGAAAGATCGTAGGCGCCCGGCGTTACCAGATCTTCACGCAATACCTCATCGAATCCATCGTGCAGGCCTTTCTTGCGCTGGCCATCGCCTGGACGCTGCTTTCCCTCATCATCCGGTATGCTCCGTTCGGTAACGAAATCATCCCTGCCGAAACCAGGCTCAATACGGCTTATGTTCTTTATACCATCGGTTTTGCCTTGTTTACAGGCCTGCTGGCCGGTGTCGCGCCGGCTGTGATCCTGTCGGCCTTCCAGCCGGTGAGGGTCCTGAAAAACCTCTCTACCGCGAAGATCTTCGGCAAGATAGGTCTGCAAAAAAGCCTCATCGTCTTCCAGTACAGCCTGTCGCTGGTGATCCTTATCTTCCTGACCACCTTTTTCAGACAATTTTCCATGCTGTCGGCGGAAGACCCGGGTTTTAGAAAGAACAATGTCCTGGTAGTGTCCCTGGATGGGATCAGCCCGGCAATAGCCGCCCCGAGGCTTGCAATGGTCAGCGGCGTCCGCACGGTATCGCCATTGTCCGTCCCATTCACGCCACATTTTTCGGGCATGCGCTCACAGGCATGGACGGGTAACAGACAGAAGGAAGCCATATCCCTTAACAGCATTTTTACCGATAACACTTTTATCCCCGCCATGCATTTTCAGCTGCTGGCAGGCAGGAATTTCGGGACCATGGCGGACACTGCCCGTGAAAAGGAGGTCATCCTCAATTTCCGTGCATTGAGAGGTCTTGGTTTTACCTCGTATGACGAGGCGCTGGGAAAAAAACTATGGGTCAACGATTCCACTTCACTGGAGATCGTCGGGGTAGTGAATGACTTTAAATATGAAAATGCCGGCAAGCCGGTGGACCCCATTGCCTTCAGAAATAAAAAGGATGCCTGCAAATATTTATATGCCACCGTTGATGGAACGGACAGGCCGGCGCTTATTCAGCGTGCCGGGGCCATGTGGCAATCGCTTGCTCCGGGTAAACCTTTCACAGCATCCTGGCTGGATGAGGTCATTGCAGAGAATAACTCCCAACGGACTATGATCGCCTTTTTAGGCTACCTCGCCTTTATTGCGCTGAGCATTGCCACGCTTGGCTTGCTGGGACTGGTCATCTATACAGTAGAGACCAAACGCAAGGAAACAGGCATCCGCAAGGTCATCGGCGCCAGCGTTAGCCAGATCATCGGTCTGCTGTCAAAAAGATTTGTCTGGCTCCTGGTCATCGCAGGTGCTATTGCCATACCTATCGGTTATACCCTGAGCTTTCTCTTCCTGCAAAATTTTGTCGACAGAGTTGGCAATGGGCTTGGCAGCGCGCTGGCTTGTTTCCTGTTCCTGCTATCCGCAGGTCTGCTGGTCATCTTTTCCCAGACCTGGCGGGCGGCACGGGAGAACCCCGTCCACAGTCTCAGGACGGAGTGAGTCCCTACCAGGTCCTCCGCTTAAACCAAAGGATCAGCCCGATGGACACCAGCACGATCTGCATAAACACCCAGAACATGGTGCTGATGTCCCGCACAGTCTTGCCGCCCCAATCCATAAAATGATGCTTGTGGAATACGGAAAAGCTGTACCCCTCTATCAGCGCCTTGTCATCAATCCTGGAAGCCAGCCGTCCCGAGCTCGTCTCGACATACCACTTCTCATGTCCCCCGCCATCATAACTCACTTTCCAGACAGGCAGCCGCTTGTCTGTGAAGTTGTATTCGTCGCCAAAGGCCGTCACGGGACTCACCGACCTGATCTCTCCGGCCGGCCGGCGACTGAATTGAGTAGCCATCCAGGCCGCATAGCGTTTGTCCCCATCCGGCAATACGGAATAGTCAGCAACCCCAACATAGATGACAGGCGGCATGGCAGCCCTGTTATCCTTCATCAGGTCCTTATGCGCCGTCACTTTCTCCGGCAGCATGGCTATCCTCCAATAGGGGGCCCCATCCATTCCTACCAGGCTGATATTTGTGATAGGCCGGGGACACATCGTCTGCAGACGGGACAGATCAAACCTGGCCGCATCAGCCGAAAAATGAGCAGAGACAAAATACCTGTCCCGCATATCATCCCTGAACTTCGAGAAAGCATGAAAGCTCCCGCTGAACGTCCACAGCAAGGTGAAAAGAGCAGCGACAATGGCGGTGTAACGATGATTGCGCCGGGCCTTTACCATGCCATTGCCGGGAACGCGCGGACTACGTGTGGTAAAGAAGATATAAATGCCCAGCACGGCAGTGAACAAGGCCGTCAACGCTACCAGCATCTCCACAGCCAGCCGCCCTTTACCCAAAAAATCAAGCCAGCCCCAGGTATGGAATAGCCGGAAGATCCCATCGAATACAGACCGGCGGTTGTCCATGGCAAAGGAAAATCTGTCCTGCGTGGTTTCCACATATATACGGATGCCATCGGGACGATCAAAAGATACCCGGTATACAGGCAACAGACGGTTGATGCTCTTATACTCATGATCATACGTTTTCACCATGGAGACGTTGGCAACTTTTGCACCTTTGACGGGATTCAGCACGGTCTCTGTTGCCGCCCCGCAGCAGTCGTGAGCAGATGATCCGCCACCGGCAGGCACGCCGGAGACACCCGGGTCGGCCGACACTCCAAAAGACGCGGGCTGCGACATCATCTCGTGCATGGAATGTCCCCGGGTGGCCTCCCTATATGTCTCCGCCCCCTCCAAAAACTGCCGCGCCAGGTACTGCGCATACAACCAGTCCCCCGCCGTCAGGATATTCCCATTCGTACAGCTGATGTAGATGGGTGTCTCCCCGCCCCCCGCAACCTGGACCTGGTAAAACCAATTCGTATCGATATGTACAAACCGGAAGTTCAGACAACTATCCATATGATGCTTCCGAAGCGCATCGGCCAGAGAGATATGGATCCGTGCGCTGTCGACAGGCACCGGAAGTATCCCCTGCGTAGCAATGGCAGGCCGGATATTGGTCATAATGGGATGCATAAAACCGCTGACAGCCCACAACAGCACCGGTATGGCGATGATAATGGACAGACGGCGATGCAGCTGATATATTTTTTTTCGCATGATCGTTACTGTTTACCAAAATGCCAGGCCAGCCCGACAGTCACTTCTCTCGGATTGCCCAGGTTGTAGCTATAGCCATAGGCTGACTTGCTGGCAAGTGAAGCATAATATTCGTTAAAGGCATTCAGGACGTTGACCCATACTTCCCAGGGGCCATACTGATAGCCCGTACGGAAATTGACGATATCAAACCCCTTGTACTGTTTTGTATTGGCATTGTCCATCCAATACTTCCCCAGATGCTGTCCTTCCACAGACAACCTGAACCCTTTCAGGAAAGCCGGTCGCCAGGTGAGCTCCGCATTGCCGATAAAACGGGGAGCGGCCGACATCTGGTTGCCGCTGTAATCCTTGCCATTCTCATATTGTACGACAAATACATGACCGGCATTGCTGGCGCTGACCCGAAGGCTCCATTCTTCCGACGGCCGGAACGTAACCCCATATTCGATGCCTTCATGACGTGTTTTGCCCGCATTCTGGTTGAGAAAAGTACCGTCAGGCTGTTTGACATTGATGATCTGGTTCGTCCCGTTCAGCCTGTAAATGCTCCAATCCGCATACAGCCTGCCCTTCAGCAGGGAAAGCCAGCCGCCTGCCTCGTAGTTGAAAAAGGTTTGCGGCTGCAGATAAGGCACCTTCACGCCATTATACAGCTCTGTCACCTGGGGCGGGACATATCCCTGGCTGTAGTTGAAATAGAAACCTATATTCCTGTAATTGTACGTAAGCCCCAGCTTTGGCGTCACCCGCCGGAAATCATTCCGGGTATCGGCAGACCCCGTGGAGGCGGAAGGAGGCAGATGATTGCGGAAATTATAATGATAAAGATCATACCGCAAGGCGGCCACTGCCCTGAGCCCCTTGACAGGCACGAGCTCATAATCCACATAGGACGCAAGATCCGTGATCCCTGTCGCATAATGGCTCAGCAGCGAATCCGTCTTTGCATAGTTCAGATAATTCCCCTTGTCGTCACGCTGTATGCGGATATAGTTGGCGACATACGTGCTGGGACTGATGTCCGCGCTGATACCGGCAATCAGCTTGCTGTCCAGCCATCCGAATTTCTGCTGGTGCTGCACCAGGGCCAGATAGCTGTGGAAGGAGCTGTTATTCACCTGTCCGTCGGCAAGCAGGGGATCCGAAAAATTATTCTTTATATAATAAGAAGGGTTCTGCCCGACACTGTTATCGCGAAAAGCCAATACCACTTTTGTCGAGCCGTTGTCATTCCACTGATAATCCAGCTGGCTCCGGGCCCGCAGGGCAGTCACCTTTCTGTAAGTAAAAGAATATGGCGTATGATAGTTCTTTTGGGCAAAATGAGCGCTGTCCAGTGATCCGTACATATCGCTGTAATAATTGACATAGGTCAGACTATTGCTCCAGGTTAGCCGGTCGCTGGCCTTGTAGTCCGCCCGCAGCGTAACGGCCGTCTTATGGAAGTCGCTGTACTGAATAGGACCATCGGTCCGGCGCGCATAATAGCCGCTGGCGATGAGACCCCATTTACCCGAGTGAAACCCTACCTGGCCATCTGCCCGTCGATAGCCGTTGTTATTCCCCTGCACGCTGACATATCCGCCGGTGGCGGCAGGGGGCGTCTGCGTGATGACATTCACGGCTCCACCGATGGCTTCTGCGCCATATAGGGAGGAGGCCGGACCTCTGATGATCTCCATCTGCCGTACAGCCGTCATATTCATTTCCAGCAGGGCATTGTGATTGTAGATGCCGGTGGTACGGATAGGAATGCCGTCCTCGAGATACAGGAATAAGCTCTGCGTGCTCATGGGCTGGCGGATGCTCATTTCATGCTGCTCGTTACCCAGGTCTACCATGAATACGCCGGTGACCTTGTTCAGCAGCTGGTCAAGCTGGTTAGCCTTTGTGTCTTTGATCGTTTGCGTATTGACTATGCTGATGGCAATCGGCGCTTCCGTCCTTTTCTGTATAGTGCGGTTGCCCGACACGATCATCTGTTGCAATAAATTATACGAAGGCGCAATGGCGGTGTCTGACTGAATACCCTGCGCGCCCTGCTGTGAAAATGCTGCACAGGCATGCAGGATCAGCCAGGCCGTCAGGCCCGCTGTGTAATACTTTTTCATTACCAAAGTCGGTTGAAAGTTAGATTTTCCGGGCGTTTCACGATTGACAACTATCAACTCGTTTTGGGCCCAAAAAGAACATTTTGATTTGGAAAGGGTGTATTATGAACCTTACATTTGTGGTGGTTCAAATTGAGAGAGTGAATAGTCCTGCGTGGCAGGATCGATATAGCGGGTGGAATGCACACAGCGGATCTCTACAAGAGAAGGTTGCGGAACTATATTTTTCTGAAAGAATATTTGCAAAGGCGTCTCATCCCTTTGTCCGCCTTTGCCGGGAGCTTGTTGCTGCGACTCATCGCTGGCCATCTTCTTATTGAGGTAGCATTTACCCTGGCAGCAGGAGGCAGGCTTTGCGCGATTGATACA
>DASZVM010000138.1:0-2935 GCA_035547295.1 Puia sp.
TGCTCACCGAAGGTCTTTGGCAGCAGGAATTGCTCCTTGCTCAATAATCGCTGCCCGTCATTCAGCTGCTCATCCGTAAACGCAGTATATCCGGCATTGACGGGAATGCCGCTGCGATTTTTATTCAGTATCCTTTCGAAAGCAAGCCAGGAAGTAAAGGCAGCCACTTTCCCTTTAAAGTCCGGCAGCTTGTTCAAATACTCGGGCAGCGTTACATTCGGATTGGCGGGATAGTCATTGGAATTGATCACCGTGTCCCCATAGCCGGTGAAGATCTCGTTGTAACCGGGATAGGAGAACCAATAGGGATTGGTCACATTTACCTTGCTGCCGATGTCCCTATTGCCATATACCTGTCCCTGCTTCGCAATGGTGCTCCAGAAAAAAGGCATCAGCTTTTCCCGTCTTTCCGTAGTATTCTTTCCCCAGAACGCTGCTGCCCGATCGGCGGAATCCTTCGCGCGGGCAATGCCGGCAAAGAACAGCGATGAGTCGGCGCCGCGAAAGACATCCTTCCAGCGGTAGCCGTCAAAAGTGACGACGACGATCTTACGGCCTGTATCGAACAACCTGCCATTGATCCGGCGCAGCGCGTCTGCATCTATCTTCCAGACTTTCCTGTCATAGGTCAGCAGGCCGTTGACCTCGCTTTCCACATCGGTGGCCTGCGTATACACGGCCGCTGACAGCCCTTTGTTCTTCAGCGTCACCAGGCTATCGATCAACCTCCCATAGACAGTCACCAGGTCTTCCCGGGTCCGGGAGGTGCGGATATGACCCGGCGCCAGCGAAAGATTGTCGACCCAGCAATGATCTTTTATCAAAAGCGCCTGTCCGCCAAATTCCCCCAATACAGTAGCACGGTCCGGCTCGGGGTCGGTCATGGCAGGCCATGGATAGCTATGCGTATCATGCATATCCCCTACGCCCCTGTCAACCCAGCCGCTGGCGGCATTCACGAGCCGGGTGGGATCGAGCGCTTTGGTAAAGGCAGCTATCTCCGCTGTCCGGAACTGGCCCCATCCTTCATTAAAAGGTACCCAGGTAATAATGGACGGATGATTGAAATGCTGCCCGATCATATGGGTCAGCTCCCTCTTGTATTGCAAAGCGGATTGTTTGCTGCGGACCATGTCGGTATCCTGTCTGCCGATGTGTTTATCGCCGCTGGGCATATCCTGCCAGACCAACATCCCCAGCCTGTCGCACCAGTAATACCACCGCTGCGGTTCTACCTTGACGTGCTTGCGGATCAGGTTGAAGCCCATTTCTTTTTGGGCGGCGATATCGTATCGCAGCGCGGAGTCCGTGGGAGCGGTGTAGAGGCCGTCCGGCCAAAATCCCTGGTCCAGCGTGCCGAACTGGAAGAGTGGAGTATGGTTAAGGACCAGGCGGGCAAATCCATCCTTGTCTTTTTCAATGCCGATACTGCGCATGCCGAAATAGCTTTTGATCTCATCCATTTTCTTTCCCGCCTGGTATAAACTGATCGTAAGGTCATAGAGAAAGGGGGTCGAAGGGGACCATAGCTTTACAGAGGGAAGCCTTACTATAAGGGTGTCCCCCAGCCGGCCGCTTGCTTCAGCGATCTTTTTACCCTGGTCATAGGCGATAGCCTGTATGGTCTGTTGAGCAGCCATGCCGGGCGCGTCCTTTGCAAACGCAATCTTCAACAGCCGGTGGTCGATATCCGGCAACAGTTTGAGATCCGGGATCGCTGCCGCGGGCACTGGTTCCAGCCAGGCGGTCTGCCAAATGCCCGTCGTGGGAGTATACCAGATGCTGCGGGGTTGGTTGTATTGCTTCCCATTCGGTTGATCTCCTTCATTGCCGGGGTCCCATACAGAGAGGACGATATCCTGTTCCCCGGGCTTCAGGGCATCCGTGATATCAAAGGAAAAGGCATCGTAGCCGCCGTTGTGCTCCCCCACCCGTTTGCCGTTGACCCAAAGTTTCGCCTGCCAGTCCACCGCCTCGAAATGGAGGATGATCCTCTGTCCCCCTTTTTTCCAACCGGCAGGAATATCAAATCTCCTATGATACCAAAGGACGGAATCGGGGCCCACCTTTTTCTTCACGCCCGAAAGCATCGACTCCACGGGGTAAGGCACCAGGATGCTGCCTTCCCAACCCAACGGCATCGCGGCAAGGACAGGCGTGATCGCATAATCCCATTTTCCATTGAGACTTTTCCATTCCTTGCGGACCAGCTGGGGGCGTGGATATTCGGGATGCGCATTTTTTTCAGATACCTCGGCCGTCCACGGGGTGGTGAGCGGGACATGGGCAGGCCCCGGACGTGGATAAACTTTATTGGCCACAGCCCAACCCTGCCAAAGACTATCCATGAAATGGGCCTTACCTGGATACACGGCTGCCAGATCATGAAGCTCGCTGCCGTCACGCTGCATATCATACAATTGCCAGGTGGTATCGGCATCCGGGGACACCAGCTTCCAGCTGCCCATGCGGACACTCCGGCCACGATGGTGTTCATTAAAGACGGCTTCATGTCCCTTCCAGGGCTTATCCTGCAACACGGGTAAAAGGCTGAGCCCTTGCATGGGCGTTATGGCGTGACCTTTGTATTCGGAAGGATACTTCGCACCTGCCAACGATACAAGGGTCGGCATTATATCCACGAGCGTGGCGGCCTGCGGGACGATGCTGCCCTTGCGCACCTTGAGCCCTTTCGGCCAGCTGGCGATAAAAGGCGTACGGGTACCCCCTTCGAAGGATTCGATCTTCCAATAACGGAAAGGAGTATTCGCTACATTGGCCCAGGCGGGACCGATAGACGCATAGACGTTCTCGGGTCCGGGCATCGTTTTTTTGTCAGCCGGATAAACGATCTTTTCCCCGTTGCGTGTGGCGGAAGGCCGGTCGAACCCCGGCGTCATGGTCTCAGCGATCTCGGGGCTGGCGCCATTGTCGC
>DASZVM010000139.1:0-7028 GCA_035547295.1 Puia sp.
AACAGCATCAACAGCCTGCTGGAGGATGTCCAGGGTAATATCTGGATCGGCACGGGCGCTGGTCTTACTTGTTTGGACCATACGGGGAAATTTACCTCTTATTTTATTGAAAATGGCCTTCCTGATAATACGATTATGAGCATTTTGCAAGATAAAAAAGCCAATATCTGGGTCAGTACGCTCAAGGGTATCTGCAAGTTTACGCCATCGACCCGTACATTCAGGAACTTTACTATGGCCGATGGTCTGCAGGGAGATGAGTTCAAGGCGCATTCCGCCCTCCGGAGCAGTGCCGGCATGCTGTATTTTGGCGGTTCCAATGGGTTCAATGCGTTTCTTCCCGATAGCATCAGGATGAGGAGGATCGAGCCTCCGCTGGTGATGACCCGTTTTCAATTGTTCGCCAGGGACGTGCCCATCGCCAGGGATGGAAAAGATACTTCGCCCCTGAAGAGCAATATTGCCTATGCCAAAGAGATCACCCTGCCGTATTCCAGCTCCATCCTTTCTTTTGAGTTCGCCAGCCTGAACTATACGCTGGCCCGTAAGAAGACATACGCATACATGCTGGAAGGTTTTGACAATGGCTGGATCGAATCGGGCATGCGGCATAGCGTCACTTATACCCATCTTGATCCCGGTGCTTATACCCTGAAAGTAAAAGGGAAAGACAACTCCGGCAACTGGTCCGACAATATATATTCCCTGCGGCTTATCATCACTCCACCCTGGTGGCAGACCTGGTGGTTCAGGATCGGGGCTTTCCTGGTTTTATGTACTGCTTTGTATTCGTTATATCGCAGGCGTATCTACCGTATTCAAAAACAAAAGGTCATCCTTGAGCAGTTGGTAGCCGAACGCACGTTGCAGGCAGAGACTGCCAACCGGGCCAAGAGCGCTTTTCTGGCAACGATGAGCCATGAGATCCGGACGCCCCTGAACGGGGTCATCGGCATGTCGTCCCTTCTTTTTCAAACGCCCCTGACGGTGGAGCAGGAGGAGTATGCCACTACTATCCGCTCATGTGGAGAAAGTCTTATGTCCGTCATCAATGATATCCTGGATTTCTCCAAGATTGAAGCCGGCAGCATGGACCTGGACCCGCATGACTTTGGGGTGAGCGCTTCGGTGGAAGAGGTATTGGATGTATTCTCCGACAGAGCTGCCCGGGCCGGAGTGGAACTGGTCTATGAGATAGACCCGGATGTGCCTGATCGCATCCATGGCGACGATATCCGTCTGAAACAGGTGTTGATGAACCTCGTAGGCAACGCGGTAAAATTCACTACCAGGGGTGAGGTCTATGTGGGGGCACGGGTGTTGGAAGATGTGCCCGGGCAGGGATTGCAGCTGGAATTCGAGGTCCGGGATACTGGCATCGGGATAGCGCCGGATAAGCTGAACCGTCTGTTCAAAGCTTTCTCTCAGGCCGATAGCTCTACCACCCGCAAATATGGAGGTACAGGACTTGGGCTGGCCATCAGCGAAAAGCTGATCCGGATGATGGGGGGTGATATCAGCGTCAGCAGCAGGGAAGGGGCGGGTACAACTTTTACATTTTATATAAAGGTGGAAAAGGGACAGATGCTGCATGCTGAAAAAGAGGTCCCTGTTTCGCTGTCCGAAATAGAAGGCGCCACCGTGCTGGTGGTGGACGACAATAATACCAACCGTACCATCCTGCAGCGGTTGCTGCTCCAGTGGAAGATACGACCACTGCTGGCAGCCTCGGGCCGGGAAGCGCTGGCCCTGCTGGGTCATCATCGTGTCGACCTGATCATCTCCGACCTGCACATGCCTGAAATGGATGGCGTTGTCCTGGCAAAGGTTATACGGGAGAAGATGAACGATGTGCCTGTTTTGTTGCTGAGCTCCGTGGGCAATGAGATCCGGCGAAAATACTCAGACCTTTTCCAGGCGGTGTTGAACAAACCGGTGAAGCACCATTTGCTGTTGAAATATATCGCCCGTCTGTTACAGGGCAACCAGGTCTTTTTGGGGCAGGAAGAGCTACACCCGCAAAAACTATCCGATCGGTTTGCCGGAAATTTCCCCCTGCGCATACTCATTGCCGAAGATAACCCGGTCAACAGACAGCTGATCATTCATGTGCTGGGAAAGCTTGGCTATGCTCCGGAGATCGTGGAAAATGGCCAGGAGGCATTGGACAAGCTGGCCGTAGAGGAGTTCGATATTATTTTCATGGACGTACAGATGCCTGTGATGGATGGACTGGAGACCACCCGGCTGATACGCACGCGGGGAGGGGACCAGCCCGTGATCATCGCGCTGACGGCAGATGCGCAGGAAGAGGACAGGCAGGAATGTCTGGCCGCGGGTATGGATGATTATATCAGCAAGCCGCTGCAGCTGGAACGGCTGATCAATATGTTGAAAAAGTGGGCGATGAAGGTTTGATCACTCCGTTCGCAAGCTCTTCACGGGGCTGCTGACCGCCGCTTTGGCAGTATTCAGCCCTACAACCGCCAGGGTCAGCAGCAGGATAAAGCCGCCTACCAGCAGGAATATCAGGGGACTGATGGTAGTCCGGAAAGTATATTTTTCCAGCCAGCTATGCATAGTCCACCAGGTCAGGGGTACGGCAATGACAAAAGCAATGGCTACCAGCTGGAGGAATTCCCCGGAGATCAATGTCAGCAGCTGTATGACAGACGCGCCAAGCACCTTCCGGATACCGATCTCCCGGATACGCTTCTCGATGGTGAATGAGGCCAGCCCTGCCAGTCCCAGACAGCAGATAAAGACGGCCAACCCGGCGAATATGTTCGTTATTTTGCTGATCAGCTCTTCCGTGAGGAACTTCTTGCCAAATTCCTTGTCGGCAAACCTGTACTCGAACAGGGATGAAGGACTATATTTCTTTACCAGCGGCTCCATTGCCGCAATGGCCTTTTGCGGGAGGACGTTCCTGTTCAACCGGGTGCTGATGGTAGCCGTATTGCCTGGCTGGTAATAGATCATCAGCGGGTCTACGGGTTTGTAGGGGCTTTCCATGACCACATTGTCCGTTACGCCAATGACGGTGAATTTCCGGGGGCCATATCGCAGAATGTGACCGACGGGGTTTGTCAGATGCATGGCGTCTACGGCTGCCTTATTCAGCAGCATGTTGCCTGAGTCGACAGGCATGCCGGAAAAATCCGTTCCTTCCAGCATTTTGACCCCCAGTGTCCGGGCATAGTCCTTGTCGGCAGCCTGGCCGCAGAAAATGATCTCCGTGCCTGCAGGCCTTTCATCCCAATCGGGAGAGGGACTTCTCCACCAGATATCCGTAACGGGAGAGAGCGTACGGGTTACCGAGGCGATCATGCCTGTATTCAGCAGGTCCTGTTTGAATGCCTGATAGTTTTTACCGAGGTCGCCGGTTTGTGACATCATGATAAGATTATCGGGGTTGTAGCCCAGATCCCTGTTCTTTACATATTGCAGTTGTCGATAAACAATAATGGTAGCGGATATTAAGAGAATGGATATGACAAACTGCCCCACGACAAGTATTCGCCGGGGCAGGACGGCTTTTTGTCCGGCCAGAAAGGTTCCTTTCAGCACTTTTATGGGGCTAAAGGAAGAAAGATAAAAAGCGGGGTAGCTGCCGGCCACCAGCCCTGTAAAGAGAATGATGCCGGCGACTCCCGTCCAGAAGATGGGATCACCGGGGTCGATGGTCATGTGCTTTCCGACCATGGTATTGAAAGCCGGCAGCAGGACCAGGACGAAGAGCATGGAAAAGACAAAGGCTATACAGGTAAGGAGAATGGATTCCAAAAGGAATTGGGTGCGCAATTGTTTTCTGTCCGAGCCCAACGTTTTACGGACACCCACTTCCCTGGCCCTTTTTTCACTGCGTGCTGTACTAAGGTTCATGAAATTGATGCAGGCGATCAGCAGCACGATAATGGCAATGGTAGTGAACAGCCGGACGTATTCTATCATGCCTCCTGTGTTCTTTCCGTCCTTGAAATCGCTATACAGCCGCCACTTGTTCATGGGAAATGCGAAATAAGTGCTGATCTTATCGTTGTTGTGCGAGCGCATCACCTCGTTGGCTTCCTTTTCCAGCAAGGCTGGTGAACTGCCTGGCGCTACCCGCACAAAGACATTCCAGGAAGAGTTACGCCATTCTGCCATTTGCCGCTGCATGTTGGAATAATTGAACAGCCAGACGAAATCAAACTTAAAAGTGGAATTATCCGGCGGATCGGCTACTATCGCAGTAACCTTCACGTTAAAATCATTGTCTATCCTCAGGATTTTTCCCATTGGATCCTGGTTACCGAAAAAAGCCTTGGCGGACGAGGCAGTCAGTACAACGGAATTCGGGTCAGCAATGCAGGTAGCCGGGTTCCCGTGAAGGAATTTCCATGTGAACACGTCGAAGAAATGCTCGCTCACTGTATATCCGCTCTTTTTCTGGCGCGTATCGCCATATTGAAATACGTGATCCTGCGGATAGGTCATCTCCACGGCATATTTGATATTGGAATAACCTGTGCCTAAGGACTTGGCGAGAGGGAACACCATGTTCTTATCGGTAAAGACCTGGTTTTTGAAGTCCCGGTTGGCTATGATCTGGTAGATATCGTCATAGCCGGCGTGAAACTTATTATAGGTCAGCTCATCATGCACCCATAAAAAGATAAGGATACTGCAGGTCATGCCAATGGTGAGACCCAGCAGGTTGGATGCGGCAAAGCCCTTGTGACGGAACAGGTTCCTCCAGGCTATCTTGAAGTAATTCCTGAGCATTGGGAAGATCGATTTGGAATTTACCTGCCCAATAAGAATGCCTGATTACAAGGTGCTGGTTATTAGTTAAGTATATTCATCCGTTATACGAAGTTGTTCGTTTTTGATACAATGGCTGTATTCTTTTCAAACTTTTTTCTCGACTTTATGATGGCGGGCATATGCTCATCCGCCCATGCCGACAAGCCGGCAATATGGGGGACCAGGCTTTTACCCATTTCCGTCAGTTCATACTCCACCCGGGGCGGGATCTCGGGGAACACTTTCCTGGAAAGGAGCCCATCCGCCTCCAGGGTACGCAGGGTGGTGGTCAGCATCTTTTGCGAAACATCGCCAATGGTCTTGTGCAGCTGGTTAAAGCGCATTTTTCCCATTTCACCCAGGATGCTGATGATGAGAATAGACCATTTGTCGCCAAAACGGTCCAGCACATTCCGGACGGGACAGTTGGGAGAATACTCATAATTTTTCAGGAAATATTTCATTTTTTTCGCGTTGACTATCAATAATAGTTTCTTCAGGGTAAGTGAGATACGTTCCCGTGCCTTCTTGTCCGGCACTTGGCCTCCGCCTACCTTTGACTTACCAAAAGTAACTAACATACTTTTGGATAGCAACAAAATTAATAAAAATGAAAAAGATCATGGTTACAGGGGCCACGGGACCTCTTGGCTCGGCTGTAGTGGACAGCCTGTTAAAGAAATCACCTGCTTCGGATATTGCCGTTCTTGTACGTACGCCCGATAAGGCAGGCAGTCTTAAAGCCAGGGGTGTTGAGACGAGGACAGGGGATTATGGCAATTACGCTTCATTGGTGGCTGCATTCAGGGGTATCGATAAGCTCTATTTTGTTTCGGGAAATGATGTCGCGGGGCGTATGTCACAGCATGAAAATGTCGTGCGGGCGGCCCGGGAGGCAGGCGTACGGCATGTAATATACACCAGCATTCCCCATGCGCATAGTTTCGATGACTCTCCCATCCATTTTGTCGTCCATTCCCATGCACAGACGGAAAAGCTGCTGGAGGATTCCGGGTTGACCTACACCATTCTCCAGCACAGCATTTACACGGATATGATCCCCGTCTTTGCAGGCGAACACCTGCTGGAGACAAGGACGATCTATCTGCCCGCGGGTGATGGCAGGGTGTCCTATGCCGTGCGTACGGACCTGGCCGAGGCGGGGGCCAATGTACTGCTGGATAAGACGGGTAAATTTGATAACCTGATTATCGCGCTGACGGGGGTTGAAGCTTTATCATTCCAGGATGCCGCCAGCAGTATTTCAGCTGCTACGGGGTTGAATATTGAATATCACTCTCCATCTGTGGATGAATTTAAAACGACACTCGCCGGTGCAGGCGTACCGGCAGGAATAGTGGATCTGGTAGCCGGATTTGCCAGCTCCTTCAAAACAGGGGAGCTCGACCTGGTGACGGGCGACCTG
The DNA here is from genome assembly GCA_035547295.1 of Puia sp. Classification (GTDB taxonomy): domain Bacteria; phylum Bacteroidota; class Bacteroidia; order Chitinophagales; family Chitinophagaceae; genus Puia. Next base: position 6,215 of record DASZVM010000139.1, read on the forward strand.
GAAGATATATTGGGAAGGAAGCCTGTGAGGGCCGCTCAATTCCTTACGGGGTTTTACCAGGCTAAATAAAATTTTCCGTCGGCATAGGGGTGAATGTTTGGTGAGTTGTTACCTATCTGTACATGTAAAAACAACAGATATGGATTTATTAAAGATCATCACATTCACCCTGGCCGCATGGGGCATCCATACGGAGACGCATGCCCAGACCCGTACCCTGAAGCACAGCCCTGTTCATATAGGTCTGGTATATCCCATCAGCACCAATGGCTTGCAGGCTGCATCATACAGCAATAGCCTGTCCTTACACGCCATCGCAGGTGTCTCCGGTGCAGAAACAGGGGTTGCGCTGGCAGGTTTCGCTCTTATCATAAAGGACAGCGCCTCCGGATTACAGGCCTCCGGTTTTGCCAATTACATTCAACACAACGCCCGCGGGACACAGCTCGCGGGGTTTATGAATACTGTCAAGGACAGTGCAAAAGGCCTGCAGGCTGCCGGTTTCCTGAACTCCACCGGATCCTCCAAAGGCATAAGCATGGCAGGATTTATCAATGTATCCGGTGATGCAGGTACGCAGATCGGCGGCTTTATGAACATTGCACGAAAAGTAAGAGGCGTTCAGGCAGCGGGCTTTCTCAACATCGCCGACAGCAGCGACTATCCCATCGGTCTGGTAAATATCATCCGCAATGGGGAAAAATCCATCAGCCTCAGCACGGATGAGACATTCACCAGCCTTGTCACTCTCCGCAGCGGCAGCCGCAAGCTCTATGGCATACTGGGCGCAGGTTACAATGGCAAGGACAAAAAA
>DASZVM010000140.1:0-2197 GCA_035547295.1 Puia sp.
ACCGATGTAACCCGCGGTGGCGCTTAAGATAGCCCCGAGGACGAAGGCAATGGCGATCGACCAGTGGGAGTCAGGATTTCTGCTGCCCATGAAGGCTAACAGTATCGCTGCCAGGATCACAAAATAGGAAAGTATCTTCCACTCCGCCTTGAGGAAGGCCATTGCGCCTTCTGCGATAAAACGGCTGATCTCCTGCATGCGGTCACTACCAGCATCTTGTTTAGACACCCAGGCAAACTTGATAAATGTGTAGAGAAGGCCGATGGCGCCCATCACGGGAACTAAGTAAATCAATTTGTCCATAATAAATTAGGTTCTTAAAAGACATCTTTCACCAGCAAACAGTCGTTTTTGGTCACGGGTGAAAACAAGGACGGCAAAAATAGGGGGAAAATGTGAAAGAAACGCCATATATATCAGCGTATCAGGGATTATTTGTAAGAGGTTCCGGTGATCCGGAGGCAGAAACGAAAGATCCCTCCGCTTCAGTTCGGAAGGATCTTTCAGAAACCTTGAAATTTGAAAAAAGAGAAGAACAATCTTTATTATGGTCTGGTGATGGCCAGAATGTTAGGAGAAGGTTGTTCTCTGAATGAGTTTAAGGTTTAGGGGCTAAAAAGTGGTGATCCAGGTATATCGTAGTAATTGCTAAACCTGTGCCAATAGAATAATTAACTGGTTATCAATAAATAAGGAAAATTTGTATTTTTAGATTTTCCCAATTTTGGAATTTTTCTCCCAGAACGAATCAAAATACGGAGTTATTACGATGTGGAAGCAACGATAGCTCTTTTCATTTCGTCATGTGATATTGTACCTGGGGGCTACTTAACCTGTTTCGGATGCTGTCTAAAAAACTGCTTAGCGTTTTATCGGTGCTTTTCTTTATCCTGTGGCAGGGAACACCTGTGTATTCTCAAGCTTGTACTACGTTGGGACAGACGCCTGCCACTGCCTTCCCTGTCTGCGGCAGCGCCACATTCACCCAATCCAGTGTTCCGGCCTGTCTCAACAGTACGGTACGGGCGCCCTGCTCTTCGGGGACGGGGAATGTCTACCAGGATCTAAACCCTTATTGGTATAAGTTTACCTGTTTTACCAGCGGGACCCTGGCCCTTACCATCACGCCAAAGAACCTGGGTGATGATTATGACTGGCAGATATTCGATGTGACGGGGCACGACCCTTCCGATGTATATTCCAACAACGCGAGCTTGCTGGTAGCCTGCAACTGGTCGGGGCTGAAAGGCGTGACGGGCACGAAGCCGAATGCGGCCTCCCTGTACGAATGCGGCTCCACCAATAGCTTTAACCCTCCCATATTCAGCAAGATGCCGAACCTGGTACAAGGGCATAATTACCTTCTTCTTATCAGTCATTTTACGGGCGATCAGCAGAGCGGGTATGATCTTTCGTTTGTCGGCGGCACGGCCAGCATCACCGATACGGTGCGGCCTGCGCTGAAAGAAATCCGTCCCATCTGTGACGGCAGCCGCATAAGGTTGATCCTGAACAAGAGGATGAAGTGTAAAAGCCTTGCTTCAGACGGCAGCGATTTTGCCATCAGCCCTGCCGTCGCTCATCCAATCCAGGCTTCCGGCAACAGCTGCAGCGCGGGTTTCGATATGGACACGGTCACGCTGACCCTCAGTAATGGAATGGCGCCGGGTACCTACTCGGTGGTCATGAAAAACGGGAAGGACCAGAATACGCTGATGGACAACTGCGATGCGCAAATACCTGTGGGGGCTTCCCTCCCTTTTATGATAGCACCGCCACAGCCTACGCCTTTTGACAGCCTTACGCCGCCGGGCTGTGCTCCGGACGTATTGCAGCTGGTATTCAAGAATAAAATAAGATGCAGCTCGATAGCGGCCAACGGCAGCGATTTTGTCGTTACGGGAGCTACCCCTGTGACGGTGGTATCTGCGGGCGGCAGGTGTGATGCCGATGGGCTGACGGATGTGATCCTGGTACACCTGTCCGCACCTATCGTAACGGGCGGTAATTACCAGGTCAGGCTGGCCAACGGCATTGACGGCAATACGATCATCGATGAGTGCGGTTTGCCGACCCCGCTGGCAGCGCCGATACCTTTTACATTAAAGGATACTGTTTCGGCGGATTTTGACTACCAGGTACATTTGGGATGCGTCCAGGACACCGTCGATCTTTCCTATATCGATAAGAACGGTGT
>DASZVM010000141.1:0-8432 GCA_035547295.1 Puia sp.
TCCAAAAGATCAGAGAGAATGGCGATCATCTCGCCGCCCCTGCCTACAAACAGATCTGTATCTTTCCACGCCTCGGCAGAGGCCTGATCTGGGCCAAGGCCAGCTATCAATATCGCTACAGCGAGATCAGGTCCGAATGAAAAAAAGTCTACGGTTACACGCACTACTATATCGTCATTCCCGCCGGCACCACCGCCACTCTCGATCTGCCTGGCGTACCCATCAAGAAGGTAGGACCAGGGGCTTATGACTCTACCAGGAGCGATAACCTATAGAACATCCCATACGAAGCTAATTGGCAGCTTAGCGTATAGGCAGGCCCGTACTCTTTCACCCATGCCAGGTATTTTGTATATTTGTAATGTGGAAAGAACAGGTCATATCGAGATTCGCATCACCGGAACCAAGGGAAATAATCCCCTGGTCCCTGCCAACTATGATATACGCGAGATCAGGGACGTTTTGGAACAAGCGGAGAACCTATTGTATCCCTTCGACAAAAAGGACAGGCCTCTGATAGCTTATAAAATGGAAGAAGGTTCCGTCAAGCATATCTTCAAAACATCACTTCAATATATCATTGGATTTAATGCCGTGATCGGCCAGGTCGCACAAAAGCAATCACTAGATTTTCTAGACCTGCCAACAGCGAAAGCTTTGGAAGCTTTTCAGGAAATGGCAGTAAAGAAAAATTATACCTTTGACATCCAGACATCAGAGGAGGAGTCCAATACCCTTCACATTGACAAGTCCACCCGGTTTGTCACCAACCATGCACTTTGGATCGATGCCGAATTTTATTTTTACGGCCGCATTACCAGCTTAGGCGGAAAAGAACGGGCTAATATTCATGTAGCAACCGAAGACCGCGGTGTAGTAATTATTCAAACCAGCAAGGATTATCTGGAGCAACTCGAAGATAATCTCTTATATAAAACATATGGGATACGGGCCGTAGGAAAGCAGCATTCCGAGACAGGCGAATTGGATACAACCAGTCTTCGGTTTTTGGAGCTCATAGACTATAACCCCATATATGAAGAAGAGTATTTGAAGAAATTGAGGGATAAAGCAAAAAACAACTGGCAGCCCGGCGAAGACCCAGATGCCTGGTTAAGAAATTTAAGAGGTGGCTATGACGCATAAGTCGGTTTTATTGGACACCAGCTTTTTCCTTCGTTTTCTCAACGAAGAGGACCCTCTATTCAAGAACGCCGATGGGTACTATCGCTATTTCCTTCAACAGGGAAACCCTCTCGTGATTTCTACGGTCGCGATTTCTGAATATTGTGTAAAAGGCCGGCTCGAAGAGCTCCCTCTGCGAAATTTGCGTATTTTACCTTTTAATCTACCTCATGCCGTCAGGGCAGGTGACTTTGCACGCAGGGTCTTTGACCAGCGGAGTGCATTACATCTTCCAAACAGAAAGATAGTTCCAAATGACACAAAGCTTTTTGCGCAGGCAGATATAGAACAGGAGATAGGCTTTTATCTTTCCTCAGACACTGAAAGTAAAAGGATTTATGATTTCCTGGTCAGTTCAAAAGCAGAACCGAAATTCATCTTCATAGACCTGCATACCCCACATCATAACACATTTGGAGTATTGGATTTGTAGAAAACAACTTCTTATTAGCCCGGTTTATTATCTCTCCGCTGAGCAGCCAGATGCAGGCAGATCATAAAGACCCCAAAGAGTCCAAATACGATACCGCACCACCTGTCGATGCTTTCCGCATCTTTCTCTTTAGCGGCGCCCAGGAGGCTATAGGCTACCAGCAGCAATCCTACCAGGAGGAAGAACAGGCCTATCACGAAACGCAGATCCAGTAATTTTTTTATCATAATGCGAATAGTTAATAGAGAATAATATTGAATACAAGGGCTATCGCAAGCGCGATGATACCCATCCACAGCGGATTCCTGTACCATACCTTTGTTCTGTCCATGACCTTGGGGTTGAGGCTGTATACCAGTCCGGCCAGGTCCTCTTTTTTTCGCGGGGTGGTGAACAGGCTGATAACGATGGTCATCAGAAAGCATGCGATGAAGGCGATGGCGGCTATGTTGAATGCCTGGCCCGTGCCCGAGTAAAATGTGTGCAGGGTGGTTATCCATCCGCCCTTGCCTTCCGCTGTAGTCAGGCCGTGCGTCAGCGTGGCTGCGGCCGTACCGGAAATCAGGCCCCAGAATGCACCGCTGGCCGTCGTCCGGCGCCAGAACATGCCGAGGAAGAAGGTGGCGAACAGTGGTGCATTCACGAAGCTGAAGACCAGCTGCAGGAGGTCCATGATGGAATTGAACCCACGGGCGACATAGGCTGTCATCACCGAAATAAGGATGCCTACGATGGTCGTTATTTTACCGACGGCCAGGTAGTGTCCTTCCGAAGCATTTTTTTTGAGATGCGACTGGTAGATGTCAAATGTCCATACTGTATTGAAAGCCGTCACGTTGCCGGCCATGCCTGACATGAAGGAGGCGATCAGCGCCGTGATGCCCACCCCCAGGATGCCGGAAGGATAAAGCCGGGAGAGCAACAGCGGGAGGGTCATGTTATAGTCCACGTCCCCATTGGGATTGGCGGGGAGGTCGAAGCCCGCCACCTGTTTTTGCAAGGCGAGGAGTATCAGACCCGGAAGAATTACGATCGCCGGCATTATGATCTTGGGGTATGTCGCTATGATGGGGGTGAGCCGGGCGGAATTTATGTTCCGGGAGATCATGGCCCGTTGCACCACGAGGAAATCCGTACACCAATAACCAAAGGACTGGACGAAGCCCAGCCCGAATACCAGGCTGAATGCATCCACGCCCATCGGGTTGGTTGCGGCGCTGCCCATGCCCCGCCAGACATGGAGTTTTGCGGGATCGACATGGTGTACCAGTCCTTCCCAGCCCCCGGCTTTATACAGACCGATGATGACCAGGGGCGCAATACCCAAAACGATCAAAAAGAATTGCAGCACTTCATTATAAACGGCGCTTGTCAATCCACCCAGATAGGTGTATACGAGTACGATACCTGCCGCCAGCCAGATGGAGACATCGAAGCTCCAGCCCAGGACCGTTTGCATAAGCATGGCCAATGCATACAGCGAGATGCCGGAAGAGAAAACCGTCATCACGGCAAATGTAATGGCATTGAAAGTCCGGGTCTTTTCATCAAAGCGCAGCTTTAAGTATTCCGGTACGCTGCGGGCTTTGCTGCCGTAATAAAAGGGCATCATGTAAATGCCCAGGAATACCATTGCCAGGGCCGCGCCGATCCAGTAGAAGTGAGCGGTGTAGATGCCGTATTTTGCCCCGCTGGCCGCCATCCCCAATACTTCCTGGGCGCCCAGGTTGGCGGAAATGAAAGCCAGGGATGTGATCCATAGGGGAAGGCTTCGGTTGCTCATCAGGAAATCATTGCCTGTTCTCACCCGCCGCTTGAGGAGAAAGCCGATGCCAATGACGAATAAAAAATAAAGAACGATGATGGAATAATCAATCAGGTCGAGTTTCATGTCTTCCTATTTGGTAATGCTTAGTGTGAATCTTTTGTTACGATGCTGCCCGAGCTTCCCCGGAGGAAATCGAGGTCCGCGCCCAAATGGGCACCTTCCACGTGCAGCTGGTAAAGCCGGACATAGCCTCTTTCCGCCACGGATGTGGGAACCCCCCTGCCGCTGATCCTTCGTTGAATTTCTTCAGGGGGGAGGTTCACCTGCAACGACCTGTTCTTTACGTCCAGGGTTATTTCGTCCCCATCCTGCACGATGCCCAATGTCCCGCCTGCGGCCGCTTCCGGTGAGACGTGCAGCACCACTGTGCCGAAGCCCGTCCCGCTCATCCGGCCATCCGAGATACGGACCATGTCCGTCACTCCTTTTGCCAGGAGCTTTTTCGGCAGACCCAGGTTGCCTACTTCCGGCATGCCCGGATAGCCCCGGGGGCCGGCATTCTTCAATACAAGGATACTTGTCTCATCCACGTCGAGGGCCGGGTCATCGATGCGGGTCTTATAGTCATCGATGTCCTCGAATACGACAGCCCTGCCCGTGTGATGCATGAGCGATGGCGTGGCCGCGGACGGTTTGATGACGGCTCCGTTCTCGCACAGATTCCCTTTCAGGATAACGAAACCCGAGCGTTCATTGAATGGCTTGTCCATGGTGGAAATAATATTGGGATCGTAGCATTCCGCCTCTATAAAATTCTCTTTGACCGTCCTGCCATTGACCGTGATGCAATCGCTGTTCAGGTGGGGCAGCAATTCTTTGATGACGACCGGCAGACCGCCGGCGTAGTACAGGTCTTCCATAAAATAGCTGCCTGAAGGCTGCAGATTGACGATAAGGGGAATGCGGGCTGAGAACGTGTCGAAATCATCTATTGAAAGGTCCACGCCTATGCGGCCTGCGATCGCCAGCAGGTGGATGACGAAGTTGGTTGAGCCGCCAATGGCGGCATTGACCATGATGGCGTTCTCGAATGCCTGCCTGGTGAGTATGTCCGACAGTTTCCTGTCTTCCTTTACCATACGGACGATCTCCGAGCCTGACAGCTGCGCCATGATCTTTCTTGCCGCATCGGGGGCGGGGATGGAAGCGTTACCGGATAATGAAAGGCCGAGGGATTCCACCATGCAGGCCATGGTAGAGGCGGTACCCATTACCGCGCAGTGTCCGTCGCTGCGGCACATACCGGCTTCCGCGAGTCTCATTTCCGTGTCATCCATGCGGCCCGCACGATTGGCTTCCCCGAAACGCCATATATCGGAAGTGCTGATACTTCTTCCTTTGTACCTGCCTGTCAGCATCGGGCCGCCTGAGACGACGATGGTGGGGATATTTACGCTGCAGGCGCCCATTAAGAGGGAAGGTGTCGTCTTATCACAACCGCACAGCAATACAACTCCGTCCAGGGGATTGGCGCGAATGGCCTCCTCCACATCCATGCTGGCCAGGTTGCGGAATAACATGGCCGTTGGTTTCATCAGTGTTTCACCCAGGGATAGTACGGGAAATTCCACCGGGAACCCTCCTGCCTCGTAGACGCCTTTTTTTACGTGTTCGGCCAGGTCCCTGAAATGCGAGTTGCAGGGTGTAAGCTCCGACCAGGTATTGCAGATGCCGATCACCGGCCGGCCATCGAATTCTTTATCGGAGATGCCTTGTTTTTTCATCCAGGCGCGGTAGATAAAGCCGTCCTTGCCATTTCTGCCAAACCAGTCCGCGCTTCGCAATCGTTTTTGCTCCATAAATCAAGATATATTAGATACGTTAAAACTTTTACGGTATTCGAAAGGCGTATTTCCCATAATGTCCCTGAAGACCCTGTTGAAGTAAGACAGGTTCTTGTATCCGCATTCATAGCAGATGCTGGCGATGCTCCAGTCCTTGTCCTGCAGCAGGCGGGTCGCGTGGGTGATCCGTACGTGGTTCACAAATTCGGAAAATGTCTTTTCCGTGCGGCGTTTGAAATACCGGCAGAAAGCTGCTTCATTCAGGCACGCCAGGGAGGCAGCCTCCCTGATATTCACTTCCTCCCTGAAATTCTCGATCACATAATTAAATACCTGTTCCAGTTTGGCCGAATCGCTGTCGGTCAGGTAGGCGTTCTTTGGAGATGTGCTGATCAGGGAGACCGCTGTCTTATCTTGCGTCGAAAGCAACTCCAGCAATTGGAACAGCAGGATAAGGGCGGGCATCCCTTTTTCTTTGGTCAGACGGGGAAAGAAAGTGTGCAGGGCGTCACCGGCATTGTTGACCTTGATGCCTTGCTGTGATTGATGAAGTAATTTCCTGATCTTCGACAGCTCGGGCCGATGAAAAAAATCTTTTCCCATGAAGTCCTCCTTAAAAAAGACGACGATCGCATGGGCGATCTCGTTTGTATCGATGAAGGATTGATCGTTGTAGAAACAGTGCGCAAGACCCGGTCCGAATATGTATACTTCATTCTCGTTAAAGTTCATCACTTTGTTACCTGCATAGAGTTTCCCATAGCTGTGGGCGATAAGGATGATCTCATACATATCGTGAAAATGGAAGGGCGATGTGAAGTATCGCTGACAATATTCCTTTACAACGAAGCTGGCATCCGCGCCCGAAGAGTGATGCTGGAAAATACTTTTCATGCAAGCCGATGTTTGGGGCAATATAGTTCTATAATTGCAGTTTTTTGTATTAAAAATTCAATTGTGTAAATATGGTATCAGAAATGGCAAATACGGTGTTTTTCCTGCAAAGTGAGGATTGATACCTTAGCTTATATGAAATTCGAAGGATCAGGAAAAAAGGAAAGGAGAGTGATCGTTTTGGGTGGGGCATCGGGAATAGGTGAGGCGACGGCGCGACGGTTTGCAAAAGAGGGATGGGGTGTAATGGTCGGGTCTCAGAACTATGAAAAAGCAAAGAAGGTAGTAGACGGGCTGGATGGCTGCGGGCACGCCGCTTACAAGGTGGATGTCCGGAGCGATGAGGACATCGAGCAGTTCCGTGCGGCGATAGCGAACTCATTCGGGACTGTAGATGTGTTGGTAAACAGCGTGGGGGTCTCGCAGGGCTGCGGCGCTTTGGAATCCGATTTCAGACAATGGGACAATACGTTGCAGGTGATGCTCTACGGTACGGTGAAAACCTGCAGGGCCCTGGTTCCCCTGCTGCCTGATTCGGGACGGATCGTGCAGATCACATCCATCCATCATGAACGGGTGGAGCATGGAAGCTCTGCGTATGGAATGGCGAAGGCCGCCATTACGCAGTTCACCCGATCGCTGGCGCTGGAGTTGGCTCCCAGAAATATCCTGGCCAATGCCATCGCACCGGGGTTCATCAATACGCCGATGTCCGTCAAGGCCGATGGCGTCAATGAAATGGATACGGAATGGTTTAAGGATAATTATATAAAATATGACCATCTGCCTTTGAAAAGGGCGGGGCGGCCGGAGGAAGTGGCCGGTGTGGTGTATTTCCTGGCGGGGCCTGATGCTTCGTATATTACGGGTTCCGTCATTACGGTGGATGGAGGCCTGACGATCACATTTTAGATTAAACTTTATTTTAGGAAATGCCGCGCGTCAGCGTGGGAACGAGACATGGACATGTGCGGCCGGCGGACGCGTACCTGGAATTTGCAGCAAAAGCCAATAAACCAACGATTGCATATGAAAAAGCTAATTTTCCTCATCTGTCTTGCTACCGGGATCGTTTATCCCGGCGCAGGCCGTGCGCAAAAAAATGCGGGGATATTTTATTCCACTTTATTTGCGAAAACGGAGGTCTACAGCCGTATATCGGGACATGGCGCCGGAGCGACCCAATATTTTTTAAAAGATGTCAATGGCGACGGGAAAGACGATGCGGTGGCCTATTTTGGGAGTAATGGCGACTGGTATGTGGCCCTGTCCGACGGCGTTCATTTTACCAACGCTCAGAAATACCTTACTTATGGCTCCGGCAGCGGATATTCCGTGCTGATGGGAGATGTCAATGGCGATCACAAACAGGATGCGGTGTATTTCAGTCCAACCGATGGCGCCTGGTATGTGGCCCTGTCCGTCGACACGGCTTTTTCGACGCCCGTCCAATGGACGATAGGGAATGGGGTGGGTTCCGTGGATCGATGGCTTGCGGATGTGGATGGCGATGGCAAGGATGACGCGGTCATCTATTTTCATACCGGGCTGCCCGGGTATTGGTATGCCGGTCTATCGAGCGGGAGCGCATTCGGAGGATTTTCTCCCTGGATCACGGGATTTGGGAACTCTTCCGACCAGCGGCTGATGGCGGATGTCGATGGAGACGGGAAGGTCGATGCATTAAATTATACCAAGTCTTCCGGCAATTGGAATGTGGCCCTTTCCGGAGGCAGCGGCTTTACGAGCAGCGGAACGTGGAAGACAGGCTTTGGTATAGGGAAGGAGATAGGTTTTGCATATGACGTAGATATGGATGGGAAGGCGGATATCGCGTATTACGACAATGGGGAGTGGTGGACCTGTTATTCTACAGGCACCGCTTTCGGCACGTACAATCACCGGTGGGTGATCAACAACCGGCCGGCCAATGCGAAGGGGAATGTGCCCGGGCCCTCCGGCAAACTGATGGGGAATATGTCGGGCAGTCTGGCAGTGGCCTGTGTCGTATCCAATGCCGAGTGGCTTTGCCTGGGGAACAATAACAAATCGGCTACGGCGGATGCGATCGTGGCGGACACATGGACCACCTGGGGAAATGACTACCAGCCGCAGGTGCCGGGGCATCCCGGTACGTATGATTCGGGCGACAGCACCATCAACGATATCCAATTGAAGATGATGCATGACGCGGGCTTTACGTATATCATGTTCGATATTACCAATGGGGTGAATGCCTGGGTAGATGACAGGGCCAAGCAATTTATCCGGCGCATCAGCTACTGGAACCAACATCTTACGACAGGGC
>DASZVM010000142.1:0-5057 GCA_035547295.1 Puia sp.
GTTTTAAAGTGAGATCTTAAAGGCGACATGGAAAGATGATTTGGAAATAAGTGGTGACGATGCTACTGAGTTCATCAATGCAGTGGCTCCTGGTAAGTATTAAAGACGCGAAGGATATTGACGGAGTGGTTAGCTTCGTCAATGGTAAAGGTGATGAGATAAGGGGATCGCTTCATGGGTTTACATCGGACGTTCCTGTACTGAACAACGGAGGCGGTGGGCAGTTCAGCGATGTGATCAAAATAGTCAGCTACCAGGTCAGCGAACCGGTAGCCCAGATCGGGGCCAGGGCGTTGTAATACTCGATGGCGGCTGCGATATCGTCAGTAGCAGTAGGGGTAACAAGAATCGTGTAGGGCATCAGGGCTTTTTAAAGCGGTGTTTGACATCGTCCCATTTTTGTAAATATCCCGGGTTGGCGGCGATAGCGGCCAGTTCTTTATCCAGGGCTTCTTTTTGCTGAGCGGTCAGTTCAATGGCCTCCTCTTCCTCCACAGCTTCTACCGCATGTACTTTGATCAGATCCTCGATCAGGCAGCGGCATACTCTTTTTTAATGCGGATATGTAAGGTAGTATCAGGCATGACGGTAATTTTTATTGAGCAAACACTTTTTTTGGTTCAGAAATACAGGCGGCACAAGCCTACTCTCAAGCGATCCTCAAAGCAGGAGATAAACTAAAAAACACTCAACTCTTTGCAAAGAAAGAGTTGATGCAAAAAATACTATCACTATGGAAGTAATTAATTTTGACACACAGCTTGCCGCATTAAAAAATTATTGGGAGGCGCAAAGCATTTATTCAACTGCAAAACCGATAGCGGAAATATCCTTTTTTTCGTTTGGTGATAATTTTTCGTTGCCGACCCAGTTTGTTAAATATTTTTCAGTCACAAATGGGATGGAATCATTATATCCTCGCCTGATACGCCGAACAGAAATGCTTTGTCCAGAGAAATTGCAGTCAGGCAAAAGCTGAATGATCAACCTTTTTGAATAGCTTGTTTAAAAATATAGCTACGGCAGTATCGTAAACTCTTTTTTCAGCCGTATATCCGTGGAGCTGCTGCCTATCCGGACCTCGAACTTTCCCGGCTCTACCGTCCAGTTCATATTCTTATCCAGGATGGAAAGGTCTGTGGGATGCAGCGTGAAATGGATGGTCTTCTGTTCACCCGGCTTCAGGGACACCCGCTCAAAACCACGCAGCTGCGACTCATAGGTCGTTACGCTGCTGACCTCGTCCCTCAGATAAAGCTGTACCACTTCGTCACCTGCCCTGCTGCCTGTATTGGCGATATCCACCGAAACCTCTATATTACCCTGGGACTGCTGCTGTTCAGGCGTCACCACGAGGTTGCTATAATTAAAAGTGGTATAGCTGAGCCCATAGCCAAAGGGGTAAAGGGGCCCAAAGACACTGGCTGGCCCAACCCCGTTCTTTCCTTCCATGGGCTGCGAGCCGGGTTTATACGGAAAGTTCAGCTCGATCTGTCCTGTGGTCTTTGGAAAGGTGATAGACAGCTTGCCCCCGGGATTATAATCGCCAAAAAGCGTTTCGGCGATGGCCGGTCCTCCATATGTATTAGGGAACCAGGCTTCCAGGATGGCAGGGATGTACCGGTTGGCCCAGTTCACGGTCAGCGGCTGTCCGTTTATCAGCACCAGCACCACGGGCTTACCGGTAGCCTGCAAGGCCTCCAGCAGCTGTTCCTGACGCCCGGGGAGATCGAGACCGGTACGGGAAAGACCCTCTCCTACCCTTTTTTCATCCTCGCCCAGTACGGCAATGATCACGTCTGACTGCCTGGCCTTCGCAACGGCGGCGGAGATATCGTCTTTTTCCACGGTGGTCAATGGAGTATGAATGATCTCGCTCTCCGGCCAGGTGCTGTCCACGATATTACAGCCTTTGGCATAGTCTAGCTTGACCTTACCCCCCAGGTATGACCGCAATCCTTCCAGGACCGAGATCGGGGAGATACGCGAGGGACCATACCGGCTGATGGCATAGGAAGTTTCGGCCGCCAGGGGGCCTGTAACAAGAATGTGCCTGACCTTATTTTTATCGAGCGGCAACAGGTTGTTGTCATTTTTCAGGAGCACCAGCGATTCACGGGCCAGCCTGGTCATCAGCTCCCGGGAGGACCTGCTGTCCATCAACGTATCCGACTGTTTGACGTTCTCTACATAAGGATGATCGAATAGTCCCAGCCGGAATTTCACCCGCAGGACATCCGCCACCCGCTGATCCAGGGTATGCATGGAGACGCGCCCTTCCTTTACCAGCTCACGCAGCGGATCGATAAAGATATGAGGAGGAGTAAAGTTGGTCCTTACATCCAACCCGGCTTCGATCACCTGCCGTACAGCTTCCTTATAAGTGTCCGCGACATGATGTTTGGAAAAAAGATATTCCACGGCTTCGCTATCGGAGACGACATAACCGTCAAAGCCAAACTTCTGCCGCAGCAGCTCTGTAAGAAAGAAATAGCTGCCGGTGATAGGAACCCCGTCCCAGTCGTTATAGCTGCTCATTACCCCCATGACATGGGCCTCCTGTATTACGCGCCGGAAGGCATAGAGATACATTTCATAGAGCTCCCGGGGGGCTACATGGGGGTCCGTACGGGCGCTGCCGTCACGGCCGCCTTTCGGTACGCTGTAGACGGCAAAATGTTTTAACGTGGACGCTACGCCCTCTTCCTGGATACCAAGGGCCATTTGCTTGCCCATCTCCGCCACGAGGAAAGGGTCCTCGCCATAGCATTCCAGCGTGCGTCCCCAGCGGGGGTCACGGGCCAGGTCCAATATAGGAGCATAGACATTCGTATAACCCAGGGACTTTGCCTCCTTCCCGACGGTGCGGCCTGCTGCAAGTACCAGGTCCTTGTCCCAGGTACTGCCGATGCCGATGGGGGCCGGCAGACAGGTAGCCCTGTCATGGTTCAGACCGTGGATGCCTTCGTTGGTGAAATCGACGGGGATACCCAGCCTTGTCTGCTCTACGAACCAGCGCTGCACGGTATTGATGGCTTCGGCATGCCGGCTGAAAGGATAGGACAATGAAGTTGCGGCCTTGGGATTACGCGCCACACTGTTCAGCTCCTCGTCGATATTGGCGATGCCATCCTTCCATACCTCATTCTTCCAGCCGGGGGTGGACAGCGAATCCTTCAATACACGGCCATACCCATATAAAGTGGCCGTCTGACAGGTCTTTTCTTCCAGGGTCATCCGGGAAAGCAGGTCGGATATCCGGCGTTCCACAGGCTGGGCCGGATCTTCGAATACATCCTTGACGCCATTTTTGTTAAAATCGATCCACCCTTCATGATAGATGGAGGCACGCTGGGCAAATGAGAATACGACAGCAAACGCCAGTACGGCGAACAGTATAGCTTTTTTAAACATATGACCAGCAATATACGCACGATCAGGCTTCAGTCCTTCGAAATGCCAGGATTAAAATAATACCGCTCAGTATCCCCGAAAGGAAAATAAACTCCTGCCCCCCTATCTCCAGTACGCTGTTCATGAACAGCAACTGCGTCAGGATGAGAAAAATGGAGAAGGCCAGCAGCACGATCTTATGAAAAGCTGCCTTTGTCTTGCATTTAAAAAGGCCGAGGATAGAGATAGAGGCGAAGAAGAGTCCTACAAAAGTGGTCATACGTTTTAGTTTTCATAGTCAATGAGGATCTGTCTTCCCTAAAATACACTTAAACTCCTGGCCTTCCAATAGGAAAATTACGAGCCCGGATCCAGTGATTGCAACAGTACGTCGGGGGAAATTTCCAGGCCCCTCGACAACGATACGACGGTGGTAAACAGTATATTCACCTCTCCGGCCTCTATACGGCGGAGTTGATGGGGGAGCAGGCCCGCGGCTGCCGCCAGCTCGGGAATGGTCAGCTTCTTTCCTTCCCGTAAGGCGGTGAGATGCCTGCCGAATTTTTTTAATAGTTCGTCCTTCCGGTCCATGCAGAACAGATCTTTTAGGTGATTGAAATTGCAGTGGACACGCGGTCCACGGCATTACTCCAGTGGATAGTCTAGCAAGGACGAAGGATGTGTTTCCAAAGCGACGGCCAATTGTAAGAGAGTGGTCAGCGTTATATTGATCTGACCCTTTTCGATCTTTGCGATCTTACTGTTATCTATACTGCAAGCATACGACATTTCGCGGAGACTCAAGCCTTTTTGATTTCGGAGCTTTCGCAGGTTTTCACCGAATTTCTTTAATGCTTTTTTGTCGCTGGGAGTAATCATTATATTTTTTTCTAAAGAATCCGTAAGGTGAAAGATTTTTTCAAAATTTTTGTGGCCCAAAAAGGCCGCAACAATAAACTTAATACACGCTAAGTTTACCTACTTTTACAAAAAAAGCTCCATGCCCGCCCCTCCTACTATAAAAGAAATTGCCAGGCGGCTGAATATTTCCGCCTCTACGGTGTCGCGGGCCCTTCACGATCATCCCAGCATCGGCCTCCGCACCAAGATGCGGGTTCAGCAGCTGGCGGCAGAGTTGAAATACGAGCCTAACCAGACAGCTATTTTTTTCCAGCAGCGCAAAACGTTCACCATCGGGGTCATCCTCCCCGAACTGTCCGAAGCTTTCTTCTCGGCTGCCATCAGCGGCATCGAAGACATGGCCGGAAGGCACCAGTATTCCGTGCTGATGGGCCAGTCCCATGACGAGGAGGAGAGAGAAAAACAGATAGTCGGCGCCATGAAAAAACATCGCGTGGATGGCCTGATCATATCCATCGCCAAGAATACAAAGGACTATTCCCACTTCGTATCCCTGCAGCAGGCAGGCATACCCGTCGTATTCTTCGACCGTATCCCCAACCTGGCGGACATCCACTATGTCGCCTGCGACATGGTCTCCGGTACCGTACAGGCAGTAAAATTCCTCCTGAGCAAAGGCCACCGCGTCATCGGCATGATCAATGGCCCTGAAAAGCTCCTGGCCAGCCGACAGCGGGAAGAAGGCTATATAAAGGCCATGCAGAAACACCGGCTCAAATACGACCCCACCCTCGTCGTATCCT
>DASZVM010000143.1:0-4759 GCA_035547295.1 Puia sp.
GCAATGCAGTCTTTGCCGCAACAGGAAAAAGGGTTCGTCGCCTGCCCTTCGACATCAACAAAATATGAAGGTCCTTCTTCCACTTTTATTGGTCCTGTACAGTACGCACGTCCCTGGTCAATCCTACAATCCTGACATCGACGTACAGCACTATGATTTCTCCCTGCAAGTGAACGACACCAGCGACAGGATCACCGGCCAGGCGGCCGTCACTATAATATTCAAAACCCGGACGGACAGTTTCTCCCTCGATCTGTCGGAGGCCATGCATGTTTCTTCGGTAAAACAGAATAATAAACCCTTAAAATTCTCTCAGACAAAAGACCGCCTGATCATCCGCACCTCAAAGGCAAAAAGCGCACAAGCCACTTTTACCATCCGTTATGAAGGCATACCCACTGACGGTCTTATCATCTCTCAAAATAAATTCGGACACCTGGGTTTCTTTGGGGACAATTGGCCCAACCGCGCTCATAACTGGCTGCCCTGCGTGGACGATCCTTCGGATAAAGCTACGCTGGACTGGCATATCACGGCGCCGGACCATTACACCGTCGTAGCCAACGGGGCCTTACAGACAGAAAAGTCCCGTCCCGGCCACCTGAAAACCACCCATTGGAAGGAATCCGTCCCCCTTTCACCCAAGATCATGGTGATAGGCATCGCCGACTTTGCCGTAGATCATCCGGGCGATGTGGAAGGCACCCCCGTCTACAATTACGTTTACCCCGAAAACAAGGACATGGGTTTCCACGCCTACGCACACGCACTTCAGATCCTTCCTTTTTATATCCATCACATCGGTCCCTACCCCTTCGAAAAATGTGGCAATGTCCAATCAAAGACACGCTTCGGAGGTCTGGAAAATGCCGGCGCGATCTTTTACTACGAGAACTCGGTCAGCTCACCCGGTATAGAATCCCTCATGGCGCATGAGATCGCCCATCAATGGTTTGGCGATGCCGCCACAGAGACGGAATGGCAGCACCTCTGGCTCAGCGAAGGCTTTGCCACCTATATGACCCATTGCTATCTGGAAAACAAATACGGACCTGATACATTAAAGGCCGGTATGAAAAAAGACAGGGACCAGGTCATCAACTTTGAAAAAAAGCGGCTGGCCCCTGTGATAGACACCAGCATCAAAGAAGACTATATGCAGCTGCTCAACCCCAATAGCTACCAGAAAGGAAGCTGGGTGCTTCATATGTTAAGGAGAAAGATAGGCGACTCGCTTTTCTGGAAAGGCATTTCCACCTATTATACAACTTATAGGAACAAAAACGCCTCCACCGAAGATCTCGAAATAATAATGGACTCTGTCAGCGGCCGGGACCTGAACACCTTTTTTCATCAATGGCTTTATACGGCCGGACATCCCTCCTTAAAGCTTGAATGGCACTACGACACAGCCAACTCTGCGCTATATATAACTTCTACCCAGCTACAATCCATTCCCTACACATTCCCGCTGGAACTTTCCATCGACGGCACGCTATACACAATGGAAATAACAGCAAAAATAAATCAGGTCCGGATACCACTGGTAGGTGAACCAGGTACGGTCATTCCGGACCCGAATACAAATATATTGGCGGACTTCAGTTATTAAACCGCATCCGACAACGACGTGAACGTAAAATCCCTCGCCTTGATGGGCGGCACGAGATAGCTCCGGTAAGACTCCACGCTGATGCTCCTCTCCGGCTTGCCCAGCGCCTCCACATTATTCAACATGATGACAGGGCTTTCGTTAAACCGGAAATTCTTGATAGGGAATTTCACCTCTCCATTCTCTATATAAAAAGTACCGTCCCGGGTAAGGCCCGTCAGCAGCAATGTCTGTGGGTCCACCATCCGGATATACCAGAGACGTGATACCAGTATCCCTTTTTCCGTGCTCTTTATCAGCTCTTCGAGGGAAGCTGTTCCTCCATCCATAATGACATTGGCGGGTGGAGGCACGGGCTCTACTTTTTTCTTATCCGCCCAAAAGCGGGAATAGCTGAGGTTCTTTACCACCCCATTCTCGATCCAGCTTCTTTTTTGCTGCAGCTGTCCCTCTCTGCTCCAGGTAGAGGATGGCAGCTCGGTATTGAACGGGTCGGAATAGATGTTCACTTTTGTATCCATCAGCTGTTCACCCAGACGATTGCCGCCGCCTGCCTTGCTCATAAAGCTCCGCCCTTCGTCCGCATTACGGGCATCGAGACCAAAAAAGAGACTTTCCAACAGGTAGGCGACAGCCACGGGCTCCAGTATCACAGTGTATTTACCCGGCTCGATAGCCTTCGCGCCGATGGAACCATTCGCCTTGGTGGCGGCGATCTTCGTAGCTGTATAGGTGTCCAGCTTGCTGACATCATGATAGCCTCTTGCCGCATAGCCGGACCCCGTCCCCTCTTCATTGCGGGTAGTGACGGAGAAAACCACATCCGTGCTTTTGTTAAAGGCAAAAAGACCTTTGGAATTCATGAGAGCGGTAAAACCGGTTGTATTCTCCAGGTAACCCGCTGCCTGCAGCCTGGCATCCTTTGTCACCTGTATGCTTTTTCCCACTGCCTCTGCCCGTGAGTCGGGCGTAATGGCCGCCGTGGCTGGTACATAAGTGATCGCCTCGGGGAAATCCTGTGGTCCCAGCAGAGGCATGTGTTCCGGGTTCTCCGGCGCCAGCTGTGCCAGCTCTTCCGCCCTGCGTACGACTTTTTCCAGGGATGCATCGTCAAATTCATCGATGCTGGCCACCCCCGTCTTCTTGCCAAAGGTAGAGCTGACGACAAGGGTCTGCTGACTGATCTCGCCGGCTGTCGACACGGAGTTACGGGCATAACGGATATTGCCTCCGTCAGATCCGGTGAGGAAGGCCTCGCATTCCTCCGCCTTTGAATAGCCGAGCACTTTCTTTAATAGCTGCTGTGCTTCATCTTTACTAAAAATTGCCATATAATAGATACTTGTGTAGTTAAAGGTTGATTAGATCTTCCGGGCGGTGTTGATGACATTGACACCGTTAAAACGGGCAGTCGAACAGCCATGGCTGACGGCATTGGACTGGGAAGGCTGTCCCTTACCGTCATTAAATGCGCCACCCAGCCGGTAATCCCGCTGATCCGCAATGGCCACACAGGAATTCCAGAACTCCCGGGTATTGGCCTGGTAAGCGACATCTTTTAACATGCCGGCGATCTTCCCATCCTTTATTTCATAGAACGTCTGTCCGCCAAACTGGAAATTATACCGCTGCTGATCGATGGAGAACGACCCGTTGCCGATGATATAAATACCTTTCTGCACATTTTTGATGATATCGTCTACGCTGAGGGGGTCCTTGCCGGGACGGAGAGAGACATTGGGCATGCGCTGGAACTGTACATCCGCCCAGCTTTGAGAATAACAGCAACCCTGCGATTCCTTAAGACCGATGATATGCGCCTGATCACGAATAGCCTGGTAGTTCACCAGCACTCCTTCCTTTATCAGGTCCCACTGTTTGCATTTTACCCCTTCGTCGTCATAGCCGACGGCACCCAGACTGCCGGGCTGCAGTTTGTCGGCGACGATGTTCACCAGCTTGCTGCCAAATTGAAAATTGCCTGACTTCCATTTGTCCAGGGTCAGAAAACTGGTGCCGGCAAAATTGGCTTCATATCCCAGCACCCTATCCAACTCGGTAGGATGCGCTACAGACTCGTGAATGGTCAGCCAGAGATGAGAGGGATCCAGCACCAGGTCATACTTGCCCGGCTCCACGGTCCTGGCGCTGATCTTCTGGGTCACATCGGCTGCCGCATTCTTGACATCTTCCAGCATATCATAGCTGTTCTTATACCGGGTAACGATACCCATCACTTTATCTTCCGGCCTGGGTGTCAGATATTCATATCCCATGCCAACGGGCGAGCTAAAGGACTGCCGGGTCTGGAACTTACCGCTGGCCTGATCTATTTTAGTGACGTTGAAGAATGGATAGATACGATGGATATCCTGGTCGATATATGAACCGTCCGTGGAAGCAAAATATTTCTGCTCATCCACGGCAAGGATGGCCGAATTGATAAAATTGGCCCCGCCTTTCAGGGCAATGCCGTTTACATTCAATAGCAGATCTACTTTTTCTTTGATAGGCACCTCGAAAGCGTTCTTTACAATGGGCGTCTTCCAGCTGACCTCTCCATACCCTTTCTGGGGCGCCAGCTGCACAGGCTCGGAGATGATCTTTGCATTGGCCTTGGCCACTGCCACCGCCCTTTCCGCAATACGGGCGATCCCTTCCTTTGTAACATCGTTGCCGGCGGCAAAACCCCAGCTGCCGTTGGCGATGACACGGATGCCTACCCCAAACGATTCGGTGTTGACGATGTTCTGTATCCGGGTCTCCCGGGTAATGATAAACTGGTTAAGATAACGGCCGATGCGTACGTCCGTATAAGTGGCTCCCTTGCTTCGTGCTGCCGTCATAGCGATGTCGGACAGCTGCTTTTTTACGGCAACATCCATCCCCGCATTGAGCGCCTCGGAGACACCGATCATTCTTGCACCGAAAGGGAGTTTTGGCATTACCAATGAGCCGAAGCCCATTCCTGCCATTTGGAGGAAGTCTTTTCGTTTCAATGTTTTCTCATTTGATGTTAGTAGTCTAAAAAGATATCTAAGGGCTAATCTAAAGAACTTTTATATAAATATTTGTCCGCTCATCCTGTCAAATCTTCCTTTCTACCCATAAAAACAGACAGGCCAGCACTGCCAGCAGATAGAACCA
>DASZVM010000144.1:0-12211 GCA_035547295.1 Puia sp.
GGATTGACGGTGATAGCCTTGCTTGCCGCGGGGATCTTTATTGGTCTGTCTATTAATAAAAACTCCCTGGGTTCCGTAAAAGACCTCTCCCTGAACAGCAGTAAGGATAAGCCGGAGCCCGTAAAAGCTTCTCCTGCTCCATCCGTTTCACAACCTCTGGCCGCCAATAGTCTGCCTTCATCCACTTCGATACAGACGCCGTCCTCTTCCAGGGACAGTATCGCTGGGGGAACGCAGGTAACATCTGCCATTACTAACGTCCCTTCACCAAAGACAACAACCCCGGCAAAAGGGAAAATGACGTCCACGACCCAAAAGGCGCAGGTCCCTGCCACAGCATCGATGGATTCATCCCTGCCTGCAATGCCTGCCGTACATAGGGAAGCCAGCCACAGGGCGGACATGTCCGTTGAAAAAGCAGATAAGGATGTCATCCGGAACAACCTTTCCAATCTCGTGTCCCTTGGAGGCAGCGGTTACACGGTGGGTACGTTCGGTGGCATATCCGACTTACAGCTGACCGTAAGCAACCATTCAGTCTATTCCCTGGACCTCGTCGTAGTTGAAGTACAATATATCCAGGCCAACAAAAAAGTGTTTAAAACGGAGAATTTGTATTTTCGTGGTATCGCACCAGGCTCTGCCCTGATGCAGGAAGCCCCGAAAAGCTCCCGTGGCATAAAGGTACAATACAAGATCACGTTTGTTAATTCAAAAGAGCTGGGTTTATCATATTCGGCATTATGACCCCGCCGCCGGCACCAGTAACTATGAGTTAACATGAAATTCTTCTCATTTGGCATAGTAGTTGACAATTACTAGCGTTCCTGAACCCCGCCGCCTGTTCAATCTCTATTAATGACCTGTCCCTGCTGGCTGATGCATACATCCGGTGATGGATGGCATTAGTGGATTGTGAACCTAAAATCGAACTGGTATGAAAAATGCAATGGTGCAACTGGGATTAGTTGTTATAGGTGTTAGTAGCGTCCATGCTGTCAAATTGCTGCAGACCTCCACCATACATGCAAAAGTTTACCCTGCCACGGGTGCTGAAAATGTGTGGGCTATTCACGGAAAGGATTCGTTGAAGATGATGGGCAATGACGACGGGCAATATTATCTGGTCACCACGCATCCCGGATACTGGGAATTGCGGGTCAATGCGAAGAAGCCTTATAAAGACGTCATTGTGAAGGCCATCGACGTCCGCCCTGGTACGGAAAAGGACATGGGGCAGTTTACGCTGGTAGAATAACCGATACAATACATTACTATAAGGACGGTTTCTTTTAATGGCTCAGCCAGCGTGGTAAACTGACTGGGCTTTTTTGTGCTCCCTTCGTTTGAGCCTCCTTCGTTATCTTTATGCCTTATGAAGCATATCCTCCTTTTTGGCGCCGGCAAATCAGCCACCTGTCTGATACAGTTTCTTGAACGCACCGCCATTAACCGTAATTGGCAACTAGTGGTAGCCGAAAGCAACCTGGAGCTGGCTGAATCCAAGCTGAGCGATACCTCCCGTTCAATCGCCGTACAAGTCAGCGTAGAAGATCAGCAACAGCGGGATGACCTGATCAGCAAAGCCGACGTGGTCATATCTCTTTTACCTCCTGCCCTGCATTACCTGGTAGCAGCTTCCTGCATCCAATGGAAAAAGCACCTGCTGACAGCTTCTTACCTGGATGACAGGATACAAGCGCTGGCCCCCGACATAAAGGAGAACGGATTGTTATTTCTCTGTGAAATGGGATTGGACCCCGGCATCGATCATATGAGCGCTATGCAGCTGATACACAGCATCCGGGAAGCAGGGGGCAGTATCCACGCTTTCCGCAGCCATACAGGAGGGCTGGTATCCCCTGAAAACGATGACAACCCCTGGCACTATAAGATCAGCTGGAACCCCCGTAATGTGGTCCTTGCCGGATCAGCCGGTGCAAAATACCTGGAGGACGGGCAGGTCGTCACACAATCCTACCAGGAATTATTCCGGAACGTCAATGAAGTGGCCATAAAAGATCTGGCTGTCTTAGCCTGGTATCCCAACCGGGACTCCCTTTCCTATATTCCTCTTTATGGACTGGACGGGATAACCACCTTTATCCGCACCACGCTCCGTTATCCCGATTTTATCAGGGGATGGGCCCCCGTCGTCCAGGCCGGTCTCACGGACGATAAAAAGCCTGTTACAGCCAAAAGCATCGGAGAATGGTCCGCTCCTATCCAGCCTCTGACCAATGGGATCAACCGTCCCCTGCTGGCATATCTGGGACTTTTTGATGACATCCCTCTCCCCCCCTCTGTCCATACCTCAGCAGATGTGCTGCAATATCTCCTGGAAACCCGCCTGGCCATGCGTCCGGGCGACAAGGATATGATCGTCATGCTGCACGAAATAGCCTATACGGACGCCAATGGGCGCACGGGCAATGTCACCAGCAGCCTGGTCGTTCATGGAGAAGACCATCTTCGTACCGCCATGGCAAAGACCGTAGGACTGCCGGTGGGCCTCGCCGCCGTATTGATACTGGAAGAAAAGATACCGCTGAGGGGATTGCATATCCCCATCCTGCCGGAGATCTATACACCTGTGCTAAAGGAGCTGGCCTGTCACGATATATCTTTTGCAGAGACAGAGACCCATTAATTCACCTCGATATTCAGGGTATTCAGGACATGGTAATCGATGTTCCTGAAATACACGGTATATTTTCCTTTTTTCAGATACAGCAGGTACAGCTTCTTCCCCCCTGCTATATACGTTTGGTCGGCTGGCACCAGCTGCCAGGGCTTGTTTTCATCCTGGGCAAGCTCATCCTGGTAATAAGCCTGTACCAGGAATACGGCGGGCGAGCTGGGTTTTATAGAAACGGCCTGCCGCAGCCCTCCCAGGTTAAGCCAGGAAGGTCTGCCATCCTGATAGGTGGTGGGTGGATGAATGACTGACAGGTCGTACATATCCCCATTGATAACATTGACAGGTGTATTGTTCAACAGCGCAATGGAAGGTGTTTTCAACGGAAATTTCTGAACATAGGCCTGGTATAGCACGCGGCCATATGCGAAATTGCTTTCTTCGGTCATATCCGTCTGGTCGATGGTCAGCGGGTCGATGCCCGACATTCTTTTAAAAGCCAGCGCCATGGGAATAAAGCCATCCGCCGCTTTTTTCTCGCTGATATGGCTATAGCTTGCCAGCACGAGCATTTTTCCCGCTGTATCCTCCTGTAAGGCCTGATAGATATTCGCCGCCTGGATGGAGTCACGGATCGTCGGGGTATGTCCTTGTAAAGTGTCTTCATAGGCAACGAGCTTATAGCCCATCGCCAGAGCGCTGCGTACCAGCTCACCAGTCACCGGCTCTGCCGTATAATAACCCGTGGCAAGCCGCAGACGGGACAGCTCACGGGTATGGGTGTTATTCAACATTTCCATTGCCAGGAGACGATATCCCTCCTTGTACAGGTCGGCCAGCAGGGAGAGCACAAAGGCGCTATGCTGTGGTTTGTCATGCGCCTCATTGATCATGATCACCTTGTTCCTACGGGCGGCAAAATGAATATATTTCCAGGCATCTGCATGCTCTACCTTGCCGATGCCATCCACCATCCTGAACACCTTGCGGCGGGTGCCGTCGTCGATGCTGTCATAGCTTTTCTCCAGATATGCCATGGCCGTCCCGTAATCACCCACAAAAGCGAAGTACTCGCTCAGCTCATTGTAATACCCTTTTTCACCATAGATGTTTTTGAATTTTGCCTCATCCTTAAAAGCATGATAGAGGGGGAATAAATAATGGAGGCTTCCCTTAGGCATCAGGGTAAGGATATTCAGACGGGGGCTATATCCTACGGGCACTTCCCGTTTGCAATGGTCCTGCAGCAATTCGACAGGCACCGGCAGCTGTGCAAAAACACACCGGGCCACGAGGAGCAGCCCTGCCGGCAACAGGATCTTTCTGAGTGACGTCATTTGGGCTGCAATATCGCCAACTCTTTGTTAGAAAAAGCTTAAATCCCCCTTTCTCTTATAAAGCTTCCAGATGCCTGCGCAGCTCCCGGACACCCGTCGAAGCAGGCTGTTCGATCCGCAGGAGATTAGGGATGGAAGATGTATAGGGTATCTTTTTGTCCACGATGAACTTGGGGATCATGCTTTTTGCAAAATCGACGAGCCCTGCAGCGGGATAGACCACCAGCGATGTACCGACAATGACGAATATATCGGCTGACCTCACCAGCGGGATAGCCTCCTGAATCATGGGTACGGGCTCTTCGAACCATACGATATGGGGACGCAGCTGCGCACCATCATCTGCCAGCTGCCCCAGGCTGATATCATCCGATATGTCATATACCAGCGATTCATTTATTTCGCTCCGCATTTTAAAGATCTCTCCATGCAGATGAAGCACCTGCGTACTGCCCGCCCTTTCGTGCAGGTCGTCGATGTTCTGTGTGATGATATGCACATCGAAATCTTTTTCCAGCCCCGCCAGGCCTATATGGGCTTCATTTGGCTCCGCCCGTCTCACGTCCTTCCGGCGCATATTGTAAAAATCCAGCACCAACTGCGGATTAGCCCGCCACGCCCGCGGTGTGGCCACTTCCGTCACATCATATCCTTCCCACAGCCCGTCGCTGTCCCTGAAAGTCTTAAGACCACTCTCCGCGCTGATGCCGGCGCCGGTGAGCACCACCAGCTTTTTCTTTTTATTGTTCATGAGAGGAAGTTACGGTTTTTGCATAATTCGGGGGACGTTTTCTCCACCAGATCACGGCTGCCAGCAAGACCAGCACCAATGGCCATAAACCAACCATACCTATTATCGCCGAGCTTAACCAATACCAGCCATCTCTAAAAGCTTCTTTCAGCTTGCGAAAGAAGGATGGCTCTCCCGTATTTTTCGCAGCAGGGTCCAGCACCTGGTAAAAATTCAGATGGATGGTGCTATAGGCCGCCGCATGTCCAAGATAGGCGATCCTTCCTGCCGCGCCATCCATCTCCTCCTGAAGATTATTGATCTCATCCTGTACCTGCAGGATATCCTTCATCGAATGCGCCTGTTTCAACAGATCGAGATACCGTTGCCGTACTTCTCTCTTTGTCTCCAGCCGGGACTTTGTATCTACGATCTGCATGGTCACATCTTCCGCGGTAATTTTTTTACTCACCAGCTTGTCGCTGTCCCCGGCCAGTTGCAGGACCGTCCCGTCAAAGCGGTCTACCGGTACCTTTATCGTGACGGTATTCCCGATCTTATACGCGGACTCCTGCAGCTCTTCCTGGGCAATATAGCCGCCGGTAGCCCTCACCTGCTGGTGCAGCCGATCCGTATAAGCGCTGAAATGCGGGACTTCTATGCTGAGGTCGGCCGTCTTGACTATTTTCTTATCCCATTCCGGGTTGGAGTTAAATTTCGGTTGGGCCGTGCCGGTAGTTATTCCCTGTCGTTTGGGAGCATCCGCCTGCTGACCTGTCTGTTCTCCGGTGTACCCGAATGCGACAGCCGTGCTATCCGCTGCAGCAGACATATCGGCCTCGTGCAGTTCCCTATTGTGCATTTGGAGGCTTTCAGATTTCGCCTCTTGGGGCGCCCTGTTACAGGCAATAACCAGCACCACCGGCAGCAATGCTACAGGCAGAATGAATTTCATCGCCATAATCTAATTTTTTGAGTGAGTAGGGTTATAGAATACTGATGCAGGAACAATGACAATTACATAAACACAAATAGCCGGCTACAGGGATTTATACCCATAGCCGGCAAAAAGTAACCCTCAAAGAAATGTTAATGGACTTTTTGCTCAGTTGGACAGCGGCTTATTCTCCCGCCAGCTCCATAATAATTTTCCACTCATTGTCCTTGACAGTCTGTACGGACAATCGCCCCAGACGTACAAGGTCCATATTGGCCAGGCGTTTGTCCCCCTTCACCTGCGCGAGCGTAACGGGATGTTTTAATTTTCTCTCGGGCTTTATATCCACTGCCAGCCAGGCGACTTCATCCGTCGTGGGATCCTGATAGGCTTCCTTCACGACCTTGGCAATGCCTACGATCTCCGTGGAGCCCATGCTGTGATAATATAATACTTCATCCCCTTTCTTCATCGCCCTGAGATTGTTGCGTGCTGCATAGTTGCGGACCCCGTCCCAGAAGGTCTGCTTATCCTTTACCAGTTGATCCCAACTGTATACTTCCGGCTCTGATTTCACTAACCAATATGCCATATAACCATAGTTTTGCGCAAAGTACAACAAAAATATTCCCACGGACCAAATCCGGAACTTCATCACTCCCCGTATGTATCTCTGTCGGTTACAACGGCACTGCAGAGCTCAGGCGTCATCCATGTCATCGACCATATAGCAATGCCCAGGTAAGTACAAAATATTGGTTATCAACACCTACCGGCAAGCAGGGGTTATGCCTCAGGGAACTTTTGAAAAAAAGTTCCTTTTTTTAAATCCAAAAGTTATCAGCTTACGTATGTTTATTCCGAGGCCTGGTTTTAACCCTATTTAACGCTTGCGACAGGTTGTTTTAAGGGTCAAGACCATCCAGTTACGAATGTAATTTGGGTGGTCTTATTTTTTTATCAGGCCCGGCTGAAACATTAGCGGGAAGCCAGCACGTCGGCGATATGCATAGCTTTCAGTGAATACCCTTTATGCTTGATATACCCCTCCAGGTGCATCAGACAGGAAAGATCGGTGGAGATAATATAGTCGGCCCCTGTCTGCAGGGCATTATTGATCTTCTGGTCGGCCATGGCAATGGAGATGGACTCGAACTTGACGGCAAAGCTTCCTCCAAATCCGCAGCACGTCTCCACGTCGTTCATCTCCACCAGCTGGAGTCCCTTTACACGGGAAAGCAGCTTTCGCGGCTCTTCCTTGATACGGCATTCCCGGAGGGCCGCGCAGCTATCATGATAAGTAGCTTTCCCCATCAGGGCAGCGCCCACATCCTCCACTCCCAATACATTCACCAGGAAATCCGAGAACTCATAGGTACGCCGGCCCAGGTCCTTGACGGCATTGTGGACAGAGGAGTTATTAAACAACGTGGAGTAGTAATTGCGGATAAAGCCTACACAGGAAGCGCTGGGCGCGACAATGATGTCATCCCCGGAGAAATCTTTCAGGAATTTGGAACAAACCTCCCTGGCCTCGTCCCGGAAACCCGCATTAAAGGCCGGCTGGCCGCAACAGGTCTGATTGGCATTATATTCTACGGTTACACCCGCCCTTTCAAGCACGCTCACCATATTGAAGGCCGTCTGCGGATACAACTGATCCACAAAACATGGTATGAATAACTGGACTGTCAGGACGCTGTGGGCTGTTTAAAAGTTTTGAGCAAGGATATCATCTTTACGGCAGTGATGGCGGCTTCCTCTCCCTTGTGGCCATGCCTGCCCCCAATACGTTCATCTGCCTGCTGCTGGTTGTCTACCGTCAGCACGCCAAAAATGGTAGGCACGGGCAACGACATGTTCAGCTGCAATATCCCGTCCGTCACGGCCCGGCATACATATTCAAAGTGAGGCGTATCTCCCCGAAGCACGCAGCCAAGGGCGATAAAGGCCTTGGGACGGTCATCCTTGTATTTATGCACTTCCCAATACGCCTTTATACCAAATGGGATCTCAAATGCGCCGGGTACCGTGATCACCTCCTGGACTTTTGCCCCTGCCCGCTGCAGGGCATTCCTGCATCCTTCTTCCAGGGCATCGACGATGGCGGCATTCCATTCGGTGCGTACAATAACTACACAGGCATCCAGCAGCTGCTGAATGCCTGTTTCGGACTGTAATAAGTTGCTCTTACCTACCTCTGCCATATGCTCATGGGTCAGTACCCGTATTTATTGTGTTACTCCCAGTCTCGCCAGATACTTGTCGATATCGCTTCCTCTGGGGCTGGCGGGATATTTGTCTTTGATAAGCTTGTACATAGCAATGGCATCCTGTGTCTTGCCCATGCTCTCATACAGATAGCCGCAGCGGAAAAGATATTCCGGAGAGAATACCTCATCCTTCTCATAATAGGTCCCCGCCTTCTTATATTGCGCTGCTGCATCTTCTTTCTTACCCTGCTCGGAGTAGGCATCACCCAATAACCCGTATGCCCTCACCTGCAATTGCTTTACAGGCGTAGAAAAATCTTTCAGGTATTTTACCGCATTGTTAAAATCGCCCAATTTGAGGTAGCAGCTGCCTGCATAGAAAGAAGCCAGGCCGGCAGCCTTGGTACCGCTGTATTTGGACATGATCTTCAGAAAACCGGGGTTTACGTTATCTCCGTTAAGCGCCAGACGGGCGGAATCCAGACGATAGTATTCCTCCGCACGGAAGATGGCCTCGTTAGCCTTGATCTCTTTCGGTTCGCTGACCAGGTTCTTATAGGCAAAGTAACCGGCTACGATAAGCACTACTACCAGCAGGGCGTAGCTCGCCTGTTTACCCCAGCGGTCCCAAAAATGCTGCAACTGAGCGATGGGATTTTTTTCCGCTTCCAGGTGCGCCGGATGTTTGATCTCTGACATTAGCTTTTATTTGATTGCTTTTAATAGTTTGATTTAATCGACGATAAATGGATAGTTCTTGTCTACATATACATCCTTCAGCACTTCCGATTCATCCGGCCAGGGCGATTCCTCAGCGAATTTCACAGAAGCGGCTACCGTATCGCTTACACGCTTGTTGATGGCGTCGATCTCTTCCTGGTTCGCAAATTTCTTTGTGAGGATAGTGTTCAGCACCATCCCGATGGGGTCTTTTTGCTTGTATTCCTCTACCTCTTCCTTGGTGCGGTATTTCTGAGGGTCGGAGATGGAGTGTCCTTTGTACCGGTAAGTCTTGATCTCGAGCAAGGTAGGACCATCTCCCTGGCGGGCACGCTTTACAGCCCTTGCAACACTGTCATGGACAGCTTCGGCGCTCATCCCGTCGATGGAGTCGGCCGGCATTTCATATGCATCGGCAAGCTTATAGATATCCACCACGTTGGAGGTCCTCTCCACGGAAGTCCCCATTGCGTAATTGTTGTTCTCACAGATGAACACTACCGGCAGCTTCCACAACATGGCCAGGTTGAAAGTCTCATGCAGCATCCCCTGGCGGGCCGCGCCGTCCCCAAAGAAAGTGAGACATACGTTATCGGTGCCCTTGTATTTTTCAGCAAAGGCCAGACCTGCTCCAGTACCGATCTGCGCACCCACGATCCCATGTCCGCCAAAGAATTTTACATCCACGCCAAAGAAGTGCATGCTGCCGCCCTTTCCCTTGGCAGCTCCCGTGGCCTTCCCGTACAATTCGGCCATACAGGCATTAGCGCTGACACCCTTGGCCAGGGCCAGCCCATGGTCCCGGTAGGCGGTGATAAAGGGATCATCAGACCTGGTAGCTGTCATACATCCCGCCGCAATAGCTTCCTGTCCTACATAGGCATGGAAAAATCCACGGATCTTTCCCTCCATTTTATATTTTTCTTCTGCCATTAGCTCGAACTGACGGATAAGCTGCATCAGCTCGTACCAGTACAGATAGGTCTCTTTTGAAAACTTAGTAGCCACTTTTTTGAGAATTTGAGGTTTGGCCCGCCTGGCCGATAAAGACCGGTCGAGCGGGGGCAAATATACGGGGGAAAAAGGAATTTTCGGCGTTATCTTGCGCCTGAATATATTCAACTTGTTATTTCTAAGAGAGATATCGCTATTGCAATTCAAAAACTATACGCAGGCCTCCTTCCGCATGGAAGAGAGGATCGTCGGCATTTGCGGGAGCAATGGCATCGGCAAGACCAACCTGCTCGATGCTATCTATTATCTCTGTTTTACAAAGAGCTATTTCACCCGGCAGGATCAGCTGAGTGTCCATAAAGGGGCTGCCGGCTTTCGCATTGAAGGCCGTTTTGAAAAAGAAGGATACCCCCTGGAAGTGGTCTGTATATTGAGGGAAACGGGCAAAAAAGAGCTGATCTCCGGAGGAGAGCCATGCGAACGCTTTTCCCAGCATATCGGACGCCTGCCCTGTGTCATCATCGCCCCCGACGATGTCCAGATAATCACAGGGGGCAGCGAGGAACGCCGCCGTTTTATAGATGCCCTTCTCTCCCAGCTGGACCCTGTTTATCTGGGATGTCTTATCGAATACAACCGGGTGCTCCAACAGCGCAATGGCTATCTCAAATCACTGACAGACAACAGGATACACGACAAAAGCCTTTTAGAGGTCTACGATGCCCAGCTCATTCGTCCCGGGGCCTATGTTTTTCAGAAAAGGGACGTTTTTCTCCGGGAGCTGCTTCCCCTGGTGGAACAATTCTATTACCAGATAGCCGGCGCCCCTGAACCGCTGGCCTTTACCTATGAAAGTCAGTTGCTCGACACTAATTTTGAAGCTCTCCTCCATAGCTACCGTGAAAAGGACCGTATTCTTCAGCGTACCAATGCGGGGATCCATAAGGATGATATCGACATCCGCTATGGCGCGCTCCCTTTCAAATCCATCGCTTCCCAGGGCCAGCGCAAAAGCCTGCTTTTCGCCCTTAAACTGGCGGAGTACGAAATGCTCAAACAATACAAAGGCTTCCCTCCCCTGCTTTTACTGGATGACGTATTTGAAAAGCTGGACGCTCACCGTATGCATAACCTCCTGGACAAAGTTTGTTTACAGAATGAGGGACAAATATTTATCACTGATACGCATGGCGAACGTATCCGGCACGAGCTGGAAAAATTAAATATCCCCAGTCAGATCATCTCACTATAAGGGAAAATATTTACATTTAGTTTTTAGACAGCTCCGAAAAAACATTGCTATGTCCCCTGACCTGGAATCTTCGATCGCATATCTGCAATCGACCAACGACCATGTGAACGCTTATTTCTCATTCACCGTAGATGAGACCGGAGAGTACGGTATCATCAAAGCCAACAAAGAAGGGCTCCGGCTTTATGCGGCAGAAATGCTGAAAAAGTCCCTGGAGCTGGAAAAGAACCAGGATGGTCAGCCCCTGTTCTTTGGCCACCTGGAATGGGTGGTCAGCGATTCGGGATATGATCTTATTGCCGGCATCATGCCCCAGTACCAGACCCGTACGGAGATACTTACTGCCCGCAAGGATGGTATGACCGCCCCTCATGCCGAAACCCCGGCATCCTCCAAAAAAGAGCAGATCCCCAGTTCCGGATGTTTCTTTACTATTATGATGTGGGTAATTGCCGGATTGATCTTACTTGCGGCACACAAAGCTTTTCCTAACTTGCACCCATGGGAGAGTATTCACTAGGGGATGCATTGCGAAAATTCCTGGACAACAGCCGTCTGAAAGGCGCAGTCCAGGCCCTTCAGATAGGAGATGTTTGGGAGCGGATCATGGGCAAGACCATTGCCCGCTACACAGACAAGATACAGATACATGGCCATACGCTCTACATCGACACCTCTGTTGCGCCGCTGCGGCAGGAATTGCTTTATCAGAAGGACAACATCATACAAAGGGTCAATGAAGCCCTGGGCGAGCCGGTGATAAAGGAAGTGGTCATAAAATAAAAGCTTTGCTTATGTCTTGCGGACCCTGGGGTCTATCAGGCCATACAAGGCGTCTGCCAGCAGCCCGATAAGGATAAAGAAAAAGGAGGATACCAGCACCGACCCCATTACCACGGGAAAATCCAGCAGCTCCAGGGCATCCACCGTCACTTTCCCGATACCCTTCCATCCGAATATATATTCCACGAAGAAGGCGCCTGCCAGCAATTCTGCGAACCATCCTGTAATAGCCGTGATCACCGGGTTCAGTGCATTACGCAATCCATGCTTCCATACGACCACGGACTTCGATAACCCCTTTGCATAGGCTGTCCGGATATAATCCTGATCCAGGACATCCAGCAACGAACCACGGGTCAGCTGTGCAATGATGGCCATGGGACGTATCCCCAGCGTAATAGCCGGCAGGATCAGGTTCCTCAGCTGCAGCTGTCTTCCGGCAAAAGCATCCGTATCGTATAAATTACCCGTCAGGTGAAGCCCTGTATAATCGCTCAGTACAAAGCCGAATACATAGGCGATGACAATACCCATAAAAAAGCTGGGCGCCGAGATCCCCAGCACACTGGTGAAGATGGCCGTAGAATCCATCCAGGTGTCTCTCTTTACTGCTGCCAGCACACCCAATGCCACACCGGTTACCGTAG
>DASZVM010000145.1:0-2064 GCA_035547295.1 Puia sp.
CCTGCTGGGCCCGGGCCATGCCCGAAAGGGTAATATGCCCGCTATTGCCCGTCATTTTTACGGAATCCAGTATGACAGGCGCCTGCTCTTTCCCATAAGGTACTTCCAGCAGATAGGCATAGGTGATAGGCCCCGCCAGCATGGACAGCTTATCCGCATTCTTATATTCCGCCTCTACGGTAAACCCGCCCTTCTTTTTATGTTGACAGGCAGACAGCAAAAGGGCGACGGACATCAGGCCTGCAATATATTTATTCAAGAACCTTTTTATCATAATTTATCCGATTGAGGTTAGTTTTCAAGTTTTTCCAGCAATAGCTGATTAGTGAGCCGGGGGTCGGCCTTGCCTTTGGACAGCCGTTTTACCTCCCCGACAAAAAGACCGATAAGCCCTTTCTTACCTTTACGGTATTCGGTCACCTTATCCGGCATCCTGGCCAGGGCCTGTTCTACCCAGGCAGCTATCTCGCTGGTATCAGAGCTTTGCAGGAGGTTGAGCGTAATGGCGATATCGAGGGGGTCGCCGGAGGTATCCTCCAGCATGACAGGGAATATCCTGGATGATGCAATGGAAAAGCTGAGACGTCCTTCTTCCACCAGCTGTATCAGGCGGGCCAGACGGACAGGCTGTACAGGGAAGTCCTTCAGCGCAAACCCCTGCTCGTTACGGGCGGACCATACAGGTCCCTGCAGCCAGTTGGCGGCAGCTTTATAATGAACAGTCTCTTTGACCAGTCTTTCAAAATAATCCGCCGTCTCTTTATCATCACATATCACCCGGGCATCATATTCCGGCAATTGCAGCTCGCGCATATAACGTGCGATCAATTCCTCGGGTAAAGCCGGCAAAGAAGAACGGATCCCTTCCAGGAAAACATCGCTTACATGGAAAGGCGGCAGGTCCGGGTCGGCAAAGTACCGGTAGTCGTTTGCTTCCTCCTTGGTGCGAAGGGAGAAGGTGGTGCCGTCGCCTGCATCAAAGCTGCGGGTTTCCTGTTGTATAGCCTTGCCTTCCTCCGCCAGGACGATCATGCGTCTTGTTTCGAATTCGATGGCTTTTTTTACATTCCTGATAGAGTTCAGGTTCTTTACTTCCACTTTTGTACCCAGCGTGGTGACACCTTTTGGACGGATGGAGATATTGGCGTCGCAACGCATGCTGCCTTCTTCCATATTCCCATCGCAGATACCCAGGAAACGTACGATCTTACGGAGCTCCGTGAGATAAGCATACGCCTCGTCGGCGCTTCGCAGGTCAGGTTCCGTCACGATCTCTATCAGCGGCACACCCGCCCGGTTGTAATCCACCGAAGTATTTTCCGGGTCGACGTCATGCAGGCTTTTGCCGGCGTCCTCTTCCAGGTGGATGCGGTTCAGCTGAACATCTTTTTCCCCTCCCGCTGTCCGGATATGCACGAACCCTCCCTTACAGATAGGCGTCGTGTGCTGGGATATCTGGTATCCTTTGGGAAGATCAGGATAGAAGTAGTTCTTACGGGCAAAATAATTATTTCTCTCTATCTCGCTGTGACACGCCAGACCCATTTTTATGGCAAATTCAACGGCCGTCCTGTTCAGCTTGGGCAATGCTCCGGGATGTCCCAGGGTCACCGGGCTCACATGCGTATTGGGATCCCCCCCAAAGGCTGCGCTGTCCCCGCAGAACAGCTTTGTCCGGGTAAGCAGCTGGGCATGAACTTCCAGACCTATGACCACCTCGTATGCATCAAAATGTGTCGACATGTCCGGCAAATTTACCATATTCAGGGGGTATTTCCCCTTCCATTTAACAATTGATAATAAATCCGGAAGACTACAGGCACACCCACTATATATGGTAATTTCGACATATGCAAAATAATAAGGGCAGCGCTACTTCCATGGGAGTGGCCGGTTTGCGGGCAGCTCATCAGATCCTTGACGGTGAACCTAAATTGCTGGATGATCCCGCTATTCTCCGGCTGCTGGGACCCGAAACCCGGGGAACCATCCTGCAGCACGCCGCCCGTTACCGGCTTGCCCATGTTATCGCGTTACGATCCCACGTCCTGCTGCGCAGCCGCT
>DASZVM010000146.1:0-11371 GCA_035547295.1 Puia sp.
GAAAGACCTTTTGTCGTACTATAATCACTTTGCTATGTGGACCTTGATGGCAACAGCCTTGTCTCTGGGATTGATCTGCAGCTTCCATTGTGTGGGTATGTGCGGACCGCTGGCATTGGCGCTCCCTGTGCAGCACCTGGACAGCCGGTCACGGATATTTGCGATCATCTCTTATCACGGGGGCCGTCTGCTGACCTACACCTTGCTGGGCGGGCTTTCCGGGATACTGGGCAGGGTTATCCTCCTCGCCGGCTTTCAGCAATGGTTCTCTATTGTTATCGGAGGCTTGGTCCTGATATGGGCATCATCCCGGTTTACACACCGCCTCTCCATCCCCTTAGGAAACCTTTTTCACCCATTGCAGGCTGTCATCACCCGCCTGTGGCAATCACCCGCCGGCCGGAGGAGCTATCTCTTATTGGGAATGGCAAACGGGCTGCTGCCCTGCGGCATGGTATACCTGGCTATGGCCGGTGCCGTCAGCTTTTCAGGGGTGGGGGAAAGCCTGACATTTATGTTATTCTTCGGAATGGGGACGCTGCCCGCCCTGTTGCTGCTGAGCTTTTCCGGTCGTTTCATCGGCGCCGGTGTAAGACAGCATATGAGAAAATTTATCCCTTATGCGATGGCCCTGATGGGTGTCCTGCTTATTCTCCGGGGGCTGGACCTGGGTATCCCCTTTATCAGTCCCCTTCTTGCCCATAGTCCCGGACATGCCGTGTCCTGTCATTAAGCTATTTCGCCTTCAGGGATGTCCACCGTGATGGTGGTACCTTTGTTTAATTCGCTTTCCAGGTGGAGGGTGCCTCCCAATAGTTCGGCATAACGCTTGACGATGTGCAATCCCAGACCTGTACCCTCGATATTCATGGCATTTGCGCCCCGGAAAAAAGTGCTGAACAGGTGCTGCTGGTCTTCCGCTGAAATACCGATGCCTTCGTCCCTGATGGACAGGATCATGTTCTTGCCGGCCGTATGCTGCACCTGCAGCCAGATACCCGCGTCTTCGGGGGAGAATTTGGATGCATTGCTCAGCAGGTTGATAAGGATGTTCTTCAACAGACGCTTGTCACTGATGAATGTATCGTTTCCCGGGCAGTCGCAATGGATATCCTGGCCGGGTTTGGCCAGCGGTCTCATCTCCTCTACGATCTCGTCGAGGAACTCCTTTACCTGGAAGGGCGCCATTTCCGCCTGGACCCGTCCCTCTTCCAGCTTGCCCAGGGAGAGGAAGTCCCCCAGGAGATCATTCAGGTGCTTCACCGAATCCTTGATCCTTTTGATATGCTTGTCCCGTTTGTCCTGGTCGGAAGTCTGCGTATATTTCGATAGCAGGGCGGCGGAAGACAATACAGTGCTCAGGGGTGTCCTGAACTCATGGGAGGCCATGGAAACAAAACGGGACTTGATCTCGCTTAGCTCTTTTTCCTTGTTCAGCGCGTCATTGAGCTCTGCCTGCGAATGCTCCAGTTCCTGCAGCGCTTCCCGTAAAATAAGCGTCCGTTGTTCGACCTTCGTCTCCAGCTCGGCGTTCAGCCGGCTGATGTCCTGGGTGATACGCTCCAACTCTGCCTTCCTGTCCAGCAATTCTTTTTCCGCCTGTTTCCGCTGGGTGATATCCACGAGAAAAGCGATGACAAAGAAGGTATTCTTCTGTCTGTAATAGCTGAGGCTTACTTCCACGGGGAATTCCTGCCCATCTTTCTTGCGGGCGAAAAGGTCCCGTCCATGACCCATGGTCCTGTTGGACGGGCGCTGGTAAAATCCCTCCCGGTATTGCGTGTGCTTTGAGTGGAAGCGCCCCGGTATCAGCATTTCTATGGACTTGCCCAACAGCTCGTCCTTTTCATATTCAAAGAGATGGGAGGCGGCCGGGTTCAATAATATGATGTTACCCTTGTCATCTGTCAGGATGATCCCTTCCGTTGCATGCTCGAACAATGCATTCACCTGCATCTGCTCCGCCTCGATGCTCCGGTAGAGCTTTTTTACGTACAGTACGAAGATCACCGTCATTACGACGATCATCAGGGAAAAAGCATGCTGCATGATCACCTGCTGCCGGTCCATGTGCTCGTGCGCGTAAAAAGAGGACAGGATGATGAGCCCCGCGCTGATGCCCCCAAACAATTGGGTATAGGCGTCATTCTTCAAAAAGATGGTCAGCAGGACGGCGGTGATCAAACCTCCGTCGAAAATGCTCATGCCCGGGTTCAGGTATTGAAGAACAGCCGAGCTGACGGTGACGATGATGCAAAATATAAGTACGTTGAATGATCTTTCCTTGAACATATGAGATAGTAAACGGGATTTTTATAAAATTACCGTTTATTCGGCCACCAATATCACTTTCAGGCTTTTTTCCTTTGCCGCATATTGGAATGTGTCATAGGCTTTTATAATGTCGCTTAAGGGAAACCGGTGCGTGATCAGCAGGGAAGGGTTTAATTTTCCTGATCGGACAGTCTTTAACAGCATCGGGGTGGTCACCGTGTCCACCAGCCGGGTTGTAATAGTGATGTTCCTGCTCCATAAGGTTTCCAGGTGCAGGTCCACGCTTTTACCATGTACGCCTACGTTGGCAATGCGCCCCCCGGGGGCGATAATAGACTCGCAAAGCTCGAAAGTAGCCGGCACGCCGACGGCTTCGATGGCAGTATCGACTCCACGCCCATCCGTCATTTGAAGGATGCGGTCGATCACTATTTCTTTGGAGCTGTTGATCGTCGATGTAGCGCCTAGCTTGCGGGAAACCTCAAGCCTGTTGTCATCCATATCCACCATGATGATCTCCGAAGGAGAGTAGAACTGTGCCGTCAGCAGCGCGGCCAGCCCCACAGGACCCGCACCCACGATGGCCACCGTATCACCGGGACTGATCTGTCCGTTGATGACACCGCATTCAAAACCAGTAGGCAGGATATCGCTGAGCATTACCAGCGCTTCCTCGTCAAGACCTTCCGGCACCTTGTACAGGCTGTTGTCTGCATAGGGTATCCGGACATATTCTGCCTGGGTGCCGTCGATAAGATGACCCAGGATCCACCCACCCCGCAAACAATGGGAGTACATCCCTTTTCTGCAATATTCGCAGGCGCCGCAGGAAGTAATACAGGATATAAGCACGTGATCGCCCGGCTTGAAATTATTGACCTGTCCGCCCGCTTCTTCGATGACGCCCACTCCCTCATGACCCAGGATACGTCCGTTTTCCACTTCGGGAACATCCCCTTTCAGTATGTGAAGGTCCGTACCGCAGATGGTGGTCCTCAGTACCCGCACGATGACGTCGGCCGGATGCGTGATCGCCGGCCTGGGTTTCTCTTCCCAGGATTTTTGGCCTGGTCCATGGTAAACTAATGCTTTCATGATTGATGATTTGATGTATTAAAGCTATTTATACATCAGCGCCCGGCCGATGACATCTATCAGTACAGCCATTGATCGTACTCATGGGTCTTTTTTCCGGTATGTAATTACTTTATAGAAAAAATTCTATATGGAAAAGATATTACTGGCGCTGGACGCTCAGCATATAAATACTCAAACCATTGATTTTGCGTGTTATCTGGCACGTCTGACCAATTCTCGGCTCACAGGGGTCTTCCTGGAAGATCTTTTGTCGGAAGAGACGGATGCCTTCAGGACCACCCAGCAGATGACTCAGGGTCAATGCAGCATAGATGCTGCGAAAACTTCCGTTGCACCCCGCAACGAGGTCACTGATGCGAATATCAAGACCTTCCGGCATTGCTGCGAGTCCCGTGGCATGGATGCCCGCATCCACCGTGACAGGGGAATACCGGTAGCCGAGATCATCGAAGAAAGCCGTTTTGCGGACCTGCTGATAGTGGACGTAGAAACTTCCTTTGCACGGAGAAAAGGGAGCGTCCCGGACAAATTTGTAAAAGATGTCCTGCAGGAGGCCGAGTGTCCCGTGCTCCTCGCTCCTTATACTTTTCATGCTATTGACGAGATCGTTTTCGCCTACAATGGCTCGGCTTCTTCAGTCTTTGCCATCAAGCAGTTCAGCTATCTTTTCCCTGAATGGAGAAATAAGAAAGCCACCATTCTCAACGTGAAGGAAAAGAACGGTGATGCCATCGAGCATCAACATAAGATGAAAGAGTGGCTGCAGGCGCACTATGACAATGTGGAATTGAAGGTATTGACCGGTGACCCTTCCGACCAGCTGTTTGGCTATCTCATCGAGAAAAAGCATGCCATCGTGGTCATAGGCGCTTATGGGAGGAATATGCTTTCCAGCTTCTTCAAACGCAGCCACGCGCATCTTATCGTTAAGACAGTGAACCTGCCCATTTTTATAACCCATCATTAACCTTAACAATATGGCACCCTTCATAAAAACCTTTAGCGGGATAAGTATAAAAGACGTACCGGAAGTAGGAGGCAAGAATGCTTCTCTTGGTGAAATGTTTTGCCGGCTCACCGGTCGCGGGATTCGTGTTCCGGATGGTTTTGCCGTTACGGCTGCGGGTTTCTGGCGATTTGTGCGGGCCAATGACCTGGAGCTGCGATTACAGGACCTCCTGCAACAACTGGATACAGACCATTTTAGCAACCTTTCCCTCATCGGTGCACAGGCCAGGCAATGGCTGCTGGCTGCACATATGCCGGATGACCTTGCCGAAGAGATCACCGCCGCCTATCAGCGTCTTTCCGGTGATCGTCCTTCGGGAGATGCCGGCGCTGCAGTCGCCGTTCGCAGCAGTGCCACCGCTGAGGACCTGCCGGAGGCAAGTTTTGCAGGACAGCATGAATCCTTTCTGAACATCACCGGTGAGGCGGCGCTGCTGAAGGCCGTGCAAAAATGTTTTGCTTCGTTGTATACGGACAGGGCCATCAAATATCGTCATGATAATGGTTTTGACGGCCAAAAGGTGGCCCTTTCCGTGGGCGTCCAAAAGATGGTCCGCAGCGACAAAGCCTGTTCAGGCATCGGGTTTACACTGGAGCCGGAATCGGGGTTCCGTAACATCGTTCACTTGTCCGGTGTTTGGGGGCTTGGTGAGAATATCGTCCAGGGCGCGGTAACCCCGGATGAATTCTTTGTATTCAAACCCACGCTCAACCAGGGGAAAAAAGCCCTTATTCGCAGAAAGCTGGGCAAAAAGGAAAAAATGCTGGTTTATCGTGACGGCAGCGTCGTCAACCTGGATACGCCCCCCTTATTGCAAAACGAATTTGTTCTGCAGGAAGTAGAGATCTACACGCTGGCGCGATGGGCAATGGAGATCGAAAAACATTATGGAAAGCCCATGGACATCGAATGGGCCAAGGACGGATTGACAGACGAGCTTTTTATTGTACAGGCAAGACCCGAGACCGTTCAGTCACGCAGAGACCTCACAAAGGTGAAGCAATATGTGATTGCTTCCAGGGGTGCTTGCCTTGTCAAAGGACAGGCCGTCGGAGAGCATATCGTCACGGGAACCGCCCGATTGTTGGCTTCTCCGGCTGACAGCGGAGCGCTGCATGACGGTGAGATCATCGTCACCGACGTCACCAGTCCCGACTGGGACCCAATCCTGAAAAGGGCAGGGGCTATCATTACAAATAAAGGAGGACGGACAAGCCATGCTTCCATCGTCGCCCGTGAATTGGGCGTACCTGCCATCGTAGGCGCCGAAGGTGCCACTGAAAAAATAAAAGACGGCGATATCATCACCGTATCCTGCTGCGAGGGAAGGACAGGCTATGTATATGAAGGAAAAGCCACATGGACAGAGAAAGAGGTGGACCTCAGCAAGATCACCCTGCCTGACATTACACGGCCCATGCTGATCATCGGCGATCCTGAAAAGGCTTTTGAACTATCATTTTATCCCAATGCAGGAGTAGGGCTCATGCGAATGGAATTTATCATTTCCAGCTTTATAAAGATCCATCCCATGGCGCTGGTGAAATTCCATCAGTTGAAGGAAGGAGAGGAAAAGGATCGTATCGCCGCGCTTACCAGCTATTACACCGATAAAAGCAAATATTTCGTGGACGAGCTGGCCGCCGGCATTGCCACGATCGCCGCCGCCTTCTATCCAAAGGAAGTGATCGTGCGTACCAGCGATTTCAAGACAAATGAATATGCCCACCTGATAGGCGGCGCTGCCTTCGAGCCCGTAGAGGAAAACCCCATGCTTGGGTTCAGGGGCGCCAGCAGGTATTATAACCCCCTTTATAAAGAAGGGTTCGAGCTGGAATGTGCCGCCATCCGGAAAGTGAGGGAGGCGATGGGCCTGACGAATGTCAAAGTCATGATCCCCTTCTGCCGTACCGTGGAAGAGGGAAAGAAGGTCGTTGCCCTGATGGAGGAATACGGTTTAAAAAGACACGACAATAAGCTGGAGGTCTATGTGATGGCGGAGATACCCAGCAACGTTTTGCTGGCAGACGAATTCGCGGAAATATTCGACGGGTTCTCCATCGGGTCCAACGATCTGACGCAGCTGACGCTTGGCATCGACAGGGACTCCGCGCTTGTAGCAGGACTGTTCAGCGAACAGGACAAGGCTGCCAGGAAAATCATCGGCAATATGATCACCGCGGCTCACGACGCCGGCGCAAGGATCGGTCTCTGCGGCCAGGCGCCCAGCGATTATCCGGAATTCACGGCATTCCTCGTGGACCTGGGCATCGACAGCATCTCTTTCAATGCGGATGCGCTGGTGAAAGGGATAGCCAATATCAATGAAGCTGAAAGACCAAGGGTCCATATTTTATGAAGAGGTTGAGGGTTTACACGATGGCTGTCCTGCTGCTATCAGGAACAATGGTAACGACAGGACAGTCATTCATGGATAGTGCGGCATTTTATGGTCTCGACAGTACCCGGTATCATCCGGACGATACGCTCTCTTTTTTGAAAGCATTGCGCAGCGGTGAATGCATCTATGAACAGGTGAGCTATGATGGTGTAACGACACAATACCGGGATGACGAAGATCGCTTGCTGCTGGATCGTCTTGCAGGAACAGGAACATCCGTTCAGCTGCACGATCTGGCCATGCAGCTCATTCCACATACTGCAACCTATCTGAGATCTGCTTTCCGGTCGTCCAACAGGTATTACAGCCATGGCTGCATCCGGCTGGAAAAGCCATTCGAGCTGGGCGCCGCCTTGCTGGGAAATAAGCTGGACACCACTTTTCTTACCGCAGGGCTCAAAGATCAGCAGCCCAAACCTCTATTCCTTGAAAAACCTGTGCCCGTATTTGTCGTTTACCTGACCGC
The DNA here is from genome assembly GCA_035547295.1 of Puia sp. Lineage (GTDB taxonomy): Bacteria > Bacteroidota > Bacteroidia > Chitinophagales > Chitinophagaceae > Puia. The sequence goes on from DASZVM010000146.1 coordinate 7,249, forward strand.
AGACATCGATGCGGATGGAAAGCTCAGCTTCTACAGGGACATATATCATTTACTGAAATGATACAGGTCAGCCATTCCGGCGTGGTTATAAATTAGTTTTAAATAAAATTTCATCGTCATGGAAGATCTGAAAAAAGTAGAGGACCTGTTCGATCATGCCCGCGAATATGTCAACATCCGGGCGGATGAGGTAAAGCTGGCCATCGCCGAAAAGGTTTCTGCCGTCATGGCCATGGTGATCGCCACGGCCGTGGTCAATATCATTTTTCTCCTTTGTCTCCTATTCGCCAGCGTCGCGGGGGCCTTCGCACTTGGGCTTTGGCTGAAAAGCTACTGGCTGGGATTTCTGCTGATAGCCGCCTTTTATTTTCTCACCGGTCTCCTGGTATGGGCTGCAAAGGAACGGATGATCCGGGTTCCCATCATGAATGCCATTATCCGTCAGCTTTTTAAAAACAATAATGAAGATGAGAAAGATTAAACGTATCTCCCATTTATACAAAGAGCAGCTGCGTCTTCACCGGCAGCGGGAGGAAATGGAAAAAGCCATTCGTCATGACTGGCAGGCCCTCTCCCGGGGATTTCAGCCGGCGACGCTGGCCCGGGAAGCGCTGGCTTCCTGCACGACATGGATCGGGAAAAAAATATTATCAAAATGAACAAGCTATGATTATGAAGAAGATCGCTATACCCTTCGAGGGTAACCATTTCCCGCAGGAAAGCCTGCAGCTGATACGCAAACTGAATGAGCTTTCACCCGTATGGCTAAGTGCGGTATTCGTACCTGAAGTGGATTACTCGGCATTATGGACGATGGCAGGAGGCATCGCAGGGGCCGTGTTCGTACCGGAAACCCCCGATGAGGACGAAATGGCCAAGCTCCACGGCGCCCGCCTGGAAGAATTCTGCAGGGCTTACTCCATCAGGCTGACCATGCACAAGGACAGGCTGGACTTTGCCCTCCCTCTTATCCGTAAGGAAGCGCTTTTTTCCGATGTGATGCTGCTCAGCGGACGCCGCTTCTTTGACAATATCGACAGCCGTCAGCCCAATAGCTATATGAAAGATATCCTCCATACCGCCGGGTGCCCGGTGCTGCTGTTGCCCGACAGGGTCTATCTGCCGGAGAATATCGTTTTTGCATATGACGGAACACCTGCATCGGTGACGGCTATCAAACAGTTTACCCGTCTTTTCCCTGAGTTCACCGGCAAGGAAGTAACCATTGTTCACCTGGACGGTGATAAAGCTACGCCTTTGCCCGACCAGGAGTACATCGAGGAGCTGGCATCAGCTTATTTTACCCATCCCCGCCTGCTAAACCTGCGGATCGACCACCGTGATTTCTTTTCCACCTGGCTGCCGGCCCGTGAAAGACCGTGGCTGGTGACGGGAGCCTACGGCAGGAGCGAAATGTCGCAGCTGTTCAACAGGAGCTTTATTGCAGCATTGATCAGGGAACACAGGATACCCATTTTTATAGCACATTAAATTAACCGCCATGCCCGCCATATTTACCGTGACGTTCAACCCCTGCATCGACCTGAATACCTGCGTCGAAGAGCTGAGACCGGAGATCAAGCTGCGGTGCAGCGAGCCATTGGTACAACCGGGCGGCGGAGGCATCAATGTGGCCAGGGCCATCAGAAAGCTGGGCGGTCATGCAAATGCCCTGTTTCCCTGCGGAGGCGCCAACGGTCAGCGGCTGAAGACGCTGCTCGAAGAAGAAGAAGTGGGCTTTATTGCCGTAAACATCCCTGGCAATACAAGGGAGAACATTATTGTAACAGAACGATCCACCGGAAACCAGTACAGGCTGAACATGCCCGGACCGCAGCTGGATACCGCCGTTTGCAATGCTTTACTGTCGGCCATCGGCAGTCAGCCCCGGCTGGATTACCTGGTGGTGAGCGGCAGCCTGGCCCCGGGTATCTCTCCGGGGATATTCCAGGATATAAAAGCGATCGTCCAAAGAAAAAAGTCGGTACTGGTGGTGGACACGTCGGGCGAAGCGTTAAAAAAGGCTGTCGACTGTAAACCTGACCTCGTAAAACTCAGCGTACATGAGCTGGCATCCCTTATGCGGTCGGAAGATCTATCGTCCCTGACGGATATTGAGGCCGCGGCCCGCCGTCTTTCCGATACAGGCATCAGGTCTATAGTGATATCCCTTGGCGCGCGTGGCGCTTTTTGGATATCGGGAAATGAACATGGCCGTATCCGTGCCCCCATGGTGAAGACTGTAAGTACCGTAGGCGCCGGAGACAGTATGGTCGCCGGCATCGTAATGAGGCTGTCCGCAGGGCGATCGTTACCCGAGGCTGTGGAATATGGAGTTGCCTGCGGATCTGCGACTACCATGCAAGCTGGTACTACCCTTTGCAACAAAGAGGATGTGGAAAGGATTGTTCTGCAAATAAAGGATAAAACTAACAGACATGAAAAAGATACTGGTCATCGAGGACGAGCGTGACGTGAGGGAAAATATCGCGGAGATATTACTGCTTTCGGGGTACGAGGTATCCAAGGCGGACGACGGGCTGTCAGGTGTGGAGATGGCCCTGGCAGACATACCGGATCTCATCATTTGCGATATCACCATGCCCCGCCTGGACGGGTACCAGGTATTGCATTCGTTGCATCGCCATTCCCGTACCAGCAATATCCCTTTTATATTCCTTACCGCCTCGCTCGAAAAAGAGCAGGTGAGAAGGGCCATGACTGCCGGTGCCGATGACTATCTCACAAAACCGTTTGAAGGCATCGAATTGCTGAATGCCGTAGAATCCTGTCTGAAAAAGCGCCGGCTCCGGCAGGCTGCCGCAGCGCAAAAGACAAGCCGGCCACCCGCGGCAGCCCAAGGCCAGACCCAGGTCCCCGTGACGGAGCTTCTCCGGCTGCTGCCTGACCAGCGCGATATCGATGTTTTCCACAAAAAACAGATGATCTTCCAGGAAGGACAGCGGCCTACAGCCCTCTTTTATCTTTTGACCGGCAAGATCAAGACCTTCAGGATACACCCCGACGGCAAGGAATTTATCACCAATATAGCCGGCCCCGGCGAGTTCATTGGTTATTCCCCGCTTCTGCAGGACATCAATTACCAGGACAATGCCCAGGTGCTGGAAGATGGCAGCATGATGCTGATACCCAGACAGGAATTCCTTCAACTGATGGCCGCCGACAGCAGGGTGACCCAACATTTTATAGACCTGTTGGCCCGGGACGTAAAAGCCCAGGAGCATAGTCTTGTCAATCTCGCTTATAATTCACTGCGCAAAAGAGTAGCGAACGGTTTATTACAGCTGGTGGCAAAATTCCCCACGGGAGACGGTGAAGGCGCCATCGGGATTTCCAGGGACAATCTTTCGCATTTTATCGGTTCGGCCACCGAGTCGCTGACCCGTACCCTGAGCGACTTCCGCAATGAAAGGCTCATCGATATCAGGGATGGGAAGATCTATTTATTGAACCGGGAACGGCTCAGCAACCTGGCCAACTAAAAAAGAGGCCGCCCCTCACGGGACGACCTCGACTCCTGGATTACCGATTGCCCTCTATTTCACTGTAATATGTTTGGCCGCCAGCTTTTTCGCTTCTTCGGTCTTGGGCAATGTCAGTTTCAGCAGTCCATTGTCGTAAGAGGCGTCGATCTTGTCCTTATTGACCCCTTCCGGTAGGGTAAAGCTCCGGGAGAACGAAGTGTAATTGAATTCCTTGCGGCTGTAACGTTCATCCTTCTCTTCTTTCTTTTCCTCTTTTTCAGCGCTGATGGTAAGCACATTCCCTTCCACATCGATGTTGAAATCATCCTTTTTCATCCCAGGCGCGGCCAGGCTGACCTCATAATTATCCTTATTCTCCGAGATGTTGGCTGCGGGGATATTAAAGGTCCGAAGGTTATTCAGCAGCGAACCCGAGCCGCCGTTGAAGTCGAAAAGGGATTCCCAGGGCCTGAATAAGTCATTGAAAAGAGAAGGGACCGATTCGCCCCTTTTGGCTAAAGTTTTGAGAGACATACATCCTCCTTTTTATTTTTAGTTGATAAAGAGATTACCATACAAATATATTTCCCCGGCGAAGCCCATTTCAACGACGATTGTCACCATCTCCTATGAAGCTC
>DASZVM010000147.1:0-1749 GCA_035547295.1 Puia sp.
GCCCGATATGGCTGGAGGGGAGGTGGAAAATATGCTGAAGATGGCTACCATACTCCTGATAGAGGACAATGAAGATTTCAGATTTTACCTGAAGGACAATCTCAGGAACGACTATAAGATAATCGAGGCTGCCGATGGTAAGGAAGGGTGGCAGAAGGTATTATCGGGACATCCGCAGCTGATAGTGAGCGATATCAGCATGCCCTGTATGGATGGGATCGTACTTACCCGCAAGCTTAAGGCAGACAAGCGGACAAGCCATATTCCCGTCATATTGCTGACGGCCCTGATGGAGGAGCAGCAGCTGTTAAAAGGACTGGAGACGGGCGCTAACGATTATATCACCAAGCCATTCAATTTCGAGGTGCTCCATGCCAAGATAAAGAACCTGCTTGCATTAAGGAATACGTTGAAGACCACGTATACGAAGCATATCAAGGTCCTTACGCCGGAAGTAAAGATAGAATCGGAGGATGAGAAGCTATTACAAAAAGTGGTGGGGTACATCGAAGAAAACCTGACGAACCCCCAGTTTTCCGTCGAGCTTTTGAGCAGGCAGATAGGTATGAGCAGGAGCTCCCTTTACAACAAATTGCTGGAGATCACGGGTGAGACGCCTGTCGAGTATATCCGATCATACAAGCTGGATAAAGCGGCGGTCCTTTTGGAGAAGAGCGATCTGACGATAGCGGAGGTTGCTTATCAGACAGGGTTTTCCACTCCGAATTATTTTGCCAGGGCATTCAAAACCAAGTTCAATGTGCTGCCGTCCGAATATGCAGCGAGGGGAAAGAAGGTGAACGAGAAAGATAATTTATAACAGTATGGAAAATTCCAGGGAAGTAACCATTTATGATATAGCCAGGAACCTCGATGTATCACCCTCGACGGTAAGCAGGGCTTTGAACGATGATCCTACTGTCAGCAAGAAAACGAGGAAGAAGATATTCGAGACGGCAGCCCGGATGGGTTACCGGTCGAATCTGTTTGCCAAGAACCTGCGTCAGCAGAGCTCTTTTACCATCGGCGTAATAGTCGACGAGCTGAACAGCAGTCATATGACATCGGTGCTGTCGGGGATTGAAAAGGTTGCCGGCGAAGCGGGATATGGCGTCATTATCACTGACAGCGCACAAAGCGCAAAAAAGGAGGCGGCCAATGCGCAAAGTCTTTTTCACCGGCGGGTGGATGGGGTGATCGTATCGCCCGCCGGCGGCACGGGCGGGCATGACCATTTTCAGCCTTTTATCGAGAAGAGCATACCCATTATTTTCCTGGACCGGGTGGTAGAGATCGCGGACAGTACATCCGTGGTCATCGACAATGTGGGGTGCGGGTATATGGCTACCCGGCATCTGATCGAGCAGGGGTGCGGCCGGATCGCCCACATTACATCAGCGCCGGAGAATAATATTTATGCGTTGCGGTACAAAGGTTACCTGGATGCCTTGCGTGAAGGGGGGATACTTTTTGATAAGGAACTGCTGGTAATTGCGTCTCCCACGGAGGAGGCCGGTGAAGAAGCTGCAAGGAGGATTGCGGAGATGAGGCCTTTGCCGGACGGGGTGTTTGCTGCCCATGACCTGACGGCAGCCGTCTGTATAAGAGCTTTTTTGGAGCGAGGCCTCCGGGTGCCCCAGGACATAGCAGTCGTGGGTTTTAACAACGATGTGATCGGCAAGCTGATAAAGCCGGCTTTAACGACGGTGAACTACCCGGGCAGGGAAATGGGGGAGACGGCGGCACGGA
>DASZVM010000148.1:0-4896 GCA_035547295.1 Puia sp.
CCTTTTAAGATGTGGCTGTACCCGCTGCCGGTGATCCTATCCATCGTGATATGGGTCTTTGTGTGGGTTACGACGGGACGATTTGCGCTGTACGGACTGACACTGGCGCTTATAGGGATCGTCGTTTATTTTCTGACGAAGGATAGATGGAAAAAGGTGGAAGGTCTGGCGGGGGAAAGAGGCGAAGGATAGGTGATGGAAAGTTTGGCCGGGAAAAGGAGCGAAGGCTCGGTAGAAGAAGATGGAAAACCAGGTGGGGAAGGAGAAAGAAGGTCAGATGGAAAAAAATAACGTAGGTTTACAATATGGAACGCAGAACTTTTCTTCAACAGAGCACGCTTGCCGCCGCAGGTTTTTTTATCAAACCGTCATTTGGAAATGCCAAGGATTTTCCCGTTGTCCGGATACCGGAAGGGCAAAGGAAGTTCAAGAGCAAGTCGGTGGAAAAGATCATCCGGGAAGTAAGGACGAACATTGGAAATAAGGAGATCGGCTGGCTTTTTGAGAATTGCTTTCCCAATACTTTAGATACGACTGTGGATTTCGAGGTCATCGGCGGTAAGCCGGATACCTATGTCATTACGGGTGATATCGATGCGATGTGGCTGAGGGACAGCAGCGCCCAGGTATATCCTTACCTGTCCTTGTGCAAGGATGATCAGGACCTGCAGCAGCTGATCAGGGGCGTTATCCACCGTCAGGCGAAATGTATCCTGAAAGACCCATATGCCAATGCTTTTTACAAAGACGAAAGCAAGGTCAGCGAGTGGAAGAAAACGGATAAGACGGATATGAAGCCGGGGATCCATGAGCGTAAATGGGAGATCGACAGCCTCTGTTACCCGATACGCCTGGCATATGGCTATTGGGCAGAGACAAAAGATACATCTCCTTTTGACGAGGAGTGGCTGGAAGCGATGCGGCTCGTTTTAAAGACCTTTAAGGAACAGCAGCGGAAGGATAATGACGGACCTTACAGTTTCCAGCGGGAAACCAGCTGGGCCACGGACGGCGTACCCCTGGGCGGTTATGGCTATCCTACGAAGAAAGTCGGGCTTATCCATTCCATGTTCCGTCCCAGCGACGATGCCACGATCTATCCTTTCCTGATACCTTCCAACCTGTTTGCCCTCAGCAGCCTTAGAAACCTCCGTACGCTGCTGGAGACGACGGGCAAAGGAAAAGAGCTCATCCCGTCCTGTTTTGCCCTGGAGAACGACCTGATCAAGGCCCTGGGCGAATACGCCATCGTAAACCATCATACCTATGGGCAGGTGTTTGCTTACGAGGTGGATGGTTTTGGCAACCATACGTTCATGGATGATGCAAACGTACCCAGCCTGCTGGCGCTGCCCTACCTGCAATCACCTGCATTCGCCGGAGATCTTTCCGTGCTGCATGCCGACAAGAAAGGATATATGGTTTACCAGAATACCAGGCGTGCAGTGCTCAGTGAGGCCAATCCCTTCTATTTCAAGGGTAAGGCGGGAGAAGGCATCGGCGGCCCTCACGTAGGCGTCAATATGATCTGGCCTTTGAGCATTATCGTGAGAGGACTGACAAGTCACGACTCGCAGGAGATGGCCCTTTGTCTGAAGATGCTGCAGAACAGTCATGCCGGGACAGGATTTATGCATGAGTCCTTTAATAAGGACGATGCGGCTAAATTTACCCGGAAATGGTTTGCCTGGGCCAACACCCTGTTTGGGGAATTCGTGCTGAAGACCTACCGGGAACGGCCGGCGCTGCTGAGCTAACCGACGATGACCAGGTGGAAGTTCTTCCCCTTTTTTATAAGAATATATTTTCCCTTTAACAGATGGGAATCATCGATCATGGCCTTGGGGTCCGTGACCTTTGTTTCATTGATGCTGACGCCTCCCTGCTGTATCATTTTCCTGGCTTCGCCCTTGCTGGAGAAAAAGCTGCTGCCGCACTCCGCCAGGAATGTAACGGCATCAACGGGCAAGGTGTGGCCGAATGTGGAAGTGGGAACACCGCTGTTCAATAAAATGCCATCACTGGAAGTATCGATGAAGGCGATTGGGTCGCCGCCATAGAAACCTTTGCTGGTGCTGATGATCTGCTCATATTGCTCTGCACCATGGACAAAAACGGTGATCTCCTTTGCCAGGGCCTTTTGCAGCAGCCTTTGTTCGGGCTGCCGGCGATGCTGATCTATAAGCGCCTCTATCTCCCCCTGGGTAAGAAAGGTGAAAGTTTTGATCCATTTTTCCGCGTCCGCATCGGAGGATTTAAGCCAGAACTGATAGAATTCGTAAGGGGTGGTCTTTACAGGATCGAGCCATACGTTACCCTTTTCAGTCTTGCCAAATTTTGTTCCATCCGTCTTGGTGACCAGGGGGCAGGTGAAGGCAAAAGCTTCCCCTCCAGCCTTGCGCCGGATCAGCTCCGTACCTGTGGTAATGTTGCCCCATTGATCGCTGCCTCCCATTTGTAATTTGGCGTTCTTATTCGAGTAAAGCCAGTAGAAATCGTAGCCTTGTACAAGCTGGTACGTAAATTCAGTGAAACTCATTCCATTTTCGCCCTCTAAACGTTTGCGAACGCTGTCTTTTGCAGACATATAATTTACTGTAATATGTTTGCCTACGTCCCTTATGAACTGAAGGAAGGTCATGTTCTTAAACCAGTCATAATTGTTCACCATTTCGGCGGCATTGGGGAGGCTGGGGGAGAAGTCCAGGAATTTTTTCAGCTGTGCCTTGACGCCTTCGAGGTTATGGTTAAGGGTGGCTTCGTCCAGGAGGTTCCTTTCCTCGCTTTTCCCGCTGGGGTCGCCTACCATGCCGGTGGCTCCGCCTACAAGCGCAATTGGCTTATGGCCAGCCCTTTGCATATGAACCAATAATAAAATGGGAACCAGGCTTCCAATATGGAGGCTGTCGGCTGTGGGATCAAAGCCGATGTATCCTGTGGTCATTTCCTTTGACAGCTGCTCTTCCGTACCGGGCATAATGTCCTGTATCATGCCGCGCCATTGTAATTCTTCGATCAGGTTCATAGTGTGTTGCTAAACTAAAGTTTGGATCACAAAACTAAAGGATTACGCGGATTATTATCGGAAGATGGGCAATTTTCGCACTATCCAGAGGTCCTGTCCTCCAGCCTTTGTCAGATCCACAGCACCATCATGATATTCGAGGACTTCGAACCAGGGATGCAGCATCTTGCGAAACGTCTCTTCCGCATTGTAGGTAGTCATCATCCTGTGCCCAGCCTGGCCGTAAGTCTTTGTAAAAGCGCCGTTCTGCTGATAGTACCGCTGTTCAGCCGGCAGCAGCCTGTCCTGAAAAAGCCTTCCATGAGTAGTGAATAAAAAGACCCCTTCCTGATCCAGTATCCGGTGGATCTCCTTTAGCCAGGCTATCTGAAGACCGGCTTCGATGTGCGTAAAGACAGAGAAAGCATAGACCAGGTGGAAATAATTATCCTCGTAGGAGGTAGGGGGGGCATAAGGGGCTACGTCGTAATGGATCGTTTTGTAATGTCGCCGTCCAAACGCGATCATTTCGGAATTGACATCGCAGGCAAATACAGTCGTACCGGGCGTCGTCATTTTTTCAATAAAGGGCGCCACCCTGCTGACCCCGCAACCCCAATCCAGGATCCTGGGAGGTTCCTGCCGGAAATATTTACCAGTCCAACCCATCACCTCTTTGGCCGTATCTTCTCCGTCCTTAAAAAACTGTTCGTAGTCGAGACGATAAGTTTCGTATAGGAAGTAGTCGGAAGGGATTGCGAGTGATGGATTGGCATTGCGGAAAGCAGTATTCTTTTTTCGGTGCCGGTATCGACTGACCTTGTAAAGTATTGAATCTAAGAGTTTTGCCAAACCTGCCCGATAGAACAGGTCTTTTATGAAAGCCTTGTGGTTCATGATAAACAGGATTCGTTAAAGGTCCATTTATGGCCTTTTTCGATGCAATATTCTGAATAAAAATCCGTTATATTATGATAATCTGTTTCGCAACCCTTTTTCCGAAAATTTCGTAGATATTATAATGATCCAAACCTCTGAACCATCCGTACGAGATTTTATTATCAGATCCCGGAGGTCATGGAAGTTTCGTCCAAGGGATCATAAGGGGGACATTAAACACCATAACAACAGGCTTATGCAAAAAAGGAAGGGGGGGAAGAGTGTTATCTACTCCTTTTTAACGATTACCGGCTCCTTACTCTATCTGTCGACCTCTGCTCAATTTACCAAATACTCCAACGAATTTCTGAACATCGGTGCAGGCGCCCGTGGCATGTCCATGGCGGGCGCCCAGGCAGCCAGCGTATCCGATGGTACGGCCGGCTACTGGAACCCTGCCGCGCTTGCGGGGATACGGGATAATCCCCAATTGAACCTTATGCACTCGGAATATTATGCGGGCATCGGCAAGTATGATTTTGCCAACCTGGTGTTACCGCTGAAGGATAACAAACGAACGCTGGGCATTACTGCCCTGCGGTTTGCCGTGGATGACATCCCCAATACCATTTTCCTGGTGCAGCCGGATGGGACGGTGAACTTTGACAATATCACCACTTTTTCTTCGGCTGATTATGCTTTTATTTTTTCCCTGGCGCAGCATAGTCAGCTGGGCAATGGGACGACCCTGAATTTCGGGGCGAATGCGAAGGTGATCTACCGGAAGGCGGGGGACTTTGCTTCTGCCTGGGGGTTTGGCTTTGACGCTGCCGTACAGCTGATAGGCAAGCGCTGGAAACTGGGGGTTGTCGCCAAGGATGTCACGACCACTTTCAATGCATGGTCGTACAGCATCAATCAGCAGATGCGGGAAGTGTTCTATATGACCCAGAATGAGATCCCCACGAAGTCCACGGAACTGACGGCGCCACAGCTGATACTGGGAGGGAGCT
>DASZVM010000149.1:0-3952 GCA_035547295.1 Puia sp.
GGCAAAAGCCATCCATGCGTTGTTTCCCAGCGTGATGCGCAGGGGTTCCGCCCAGATGCGCTGGATCCCTTTCGGACCGCCCCAGATGTCCTCGTTATATACATACTGAAAACATCCCCGCGTCGCCTCCACCCGTAACGACAGGGTGGCATCGGGAATGCTGCCTGCTCCAAGAGTAATAAAGCCATCGTCCGAGCCCATGCCCGCAAAGTAGATGGGTTTCGGATAAGCGGCTCCGTAAGGGACACCCATGGAAGGGCCGTAGGACCCCAGGGCGATGTTGGTCAATCCAAAATCCCAGTTGCGAAAATAGCTCTGGGCCGGGCCTTCCTTGGCGCCGGGTATGCAGTAGCCAAAGGCATTCCAGTCAGGCAGAAAAGGTCTGTCCCAGGTGGGCAATACGGGAGAACCCTTCACGGCCTTGTCGGAAGCACCAAAATACATCTCGATGATGGCAGGGAGTTTCGAAGTCCAGGTGACATTGAGCTGTCGGAAACGAATACCCCATTTTTCGGTGGTCACGACCAGCGTACCCCGCCCCAGCGAACCGATCCGTATGGGAAGCACCAGTTCTCCCGAACCGGAAGCGTTGGGTATGGCGGTAACGGCTGCCTTTACAAACAGCTTATGATGATCCGCCTCCAGCCAGAAGGAAGGCAATAAACTACCCTGCCAGATCACCGCGCCGTCCGTGGAACAAGATACCCGGGCGCTGTCCTGTACGGGATCCCAGCTGAATACCAGGTTATCCTGCCGATAGGTGATCGTGTCCGCCAGCGCCGGATAGGGAAGCAAGAGTACGATTAAGCACCAGTATATGTGTCGGGTCAGATGTTGCACGTTATTTCTCTTTCAGGTTATAGGTTCTAATAGCCAATGATTGCAGTTCGGGAAGAGTGTGGGATGGCTTGTCGAGATAAAAATAAACCGTCGCCGAAACGTCATCGCTGCGATAGAAATTCGTCCAGGTCTTATAGGCAATGGCAGGCGCCATGGGCGCGCCGGCTTTTTTCGCGGCGGCTACCTGGTCCGGTGGTCCGCCGCCCATCTGCTGGATGGTGACGCGGCATCCGGAGGCGAAGTAGACGGGGTCCGGGACATGGTACCTGTAAAAAGCCCATTGAAACCCCTTCCAGTCGGCCATCAGACAGCCGGTGTAGTCCGTAAAAAATTGTCCCTGGCTCCAGGCCGTACCCAAATAGTCTTCCGTCCCCGTGCCCACCAATGTAGGATAATCGTGGTCTCCATCCAAATACATCTTGACCTCACCTTCCCCGAACCAAAGACCGCCATATAATGGATTGGTATTGATCCCCAGGTTGGCGCCCAGGTACCTGCCCCGGCCCTGCACGACCGGCAGTATCTCAAAGTCCCGGGTAAGCGTGGTGGCCGTATCCCTGTGCCACCACGCATGAAAATAGAGATTATCTTCATTCCAGGTCTTTGTCAGCTGATAGTCCACATCAAAGAACAGGTTCCCCACATCTTTATCCGACCCGTTGGTAACGACGATGCGTGCTCCGGTCTTAAATGGCATGGGAATAAAGCAGTTGAAGCTCCTGCCTTCAGGGTCGGCAAAGAAAACATTGTGATAGGCCGCCATCCGTCCCAGTCCCATGCCGAAGAAGTCGCCCAGCGGTACGGAGACAGCCGGCCGTGTTTCGCCATCCCAGTACATGTCCAGCCGCAGGGATCGCAGCATGGAAGGCGTCCGGTTGTCAACAGTGATCCATATACGATTAATGATACCCTGGTCTTTTATATCCAGCAATGTCAGCGACTGACCTTTTGGAATGGGAAAGGAAGCCTGCCCCTTTGCCCCATGATTGGACATGGCACCCCTGCCCTTTTGTCCATTGACATTTTCGGGGCTGCTCCAGCGGGGAGACAGGTTGCCATCATACTCATACAGTTTTCCGTAGGAAGGAGGGGGTTGCGACCCATTCCTGGTGGTACAGCCAAAGAAAAGTAAACAGCCGGTAAAGGTCTTGAGAACGGAAGATTTTATTTTCATCGTACGTATCAGTCTTTAAGCGTAACGTCTTTGTCTTTTTCTAAAAAGTCGACTTGTTCATGGCTGCCGCCCCAGTCGGAATCCAGCAAGGTTTCGTCCGGAACAGTGTTCAGGGGCGTAATGCAGGAGACCGACTTCTCATTATAGGGTATGTTGGACTGCAGGTTGTAACAGGATATCAGCGACCATCGGGATTTTTCCGACAGGTTCGCGTCACTGCGATGCAGGAGGTTGCTGTGGAAGAAGAGGGCGTCGCCCGGTTCCAGTTCGACATATACCAGCGGCATGGTCTTCAAAGCCAAGTCGACATACCGTTGAGAGGCGCCCGCCTGTTCGCCATTCTTCCCATGCTCGACCCGTCCCATCTTATGGGAGCCATTAATCACCTGCAGACAGCCATTCTCTTTGGTGGATGAGGTGATGGCGATCATAACGGAGATCATCTGGCCGGGCAAAAGGAATTCATTCTTATACCAGTAGCCATAATCCTGGTGCCATTCCCAGGCCCCGCCTACGCGAGGCTCTTTTTGCATCAGCTTGGAGTGGAAATGACAGACAGGCGCCGATCCGTCGAGGAGCCTGGCGACCGATGCGACCAGCCGTTTACTGCGGGTGACCAGGCCGTAGAGATCATCGCCCGGGGTAAACCACAAAGCCAGCTTGGACCTCCTTCCCGACCCATCCTTTACATCATAGGATTTTTTGCTGATGACAGCATCCTTTATCGCAACCTCATAAAGCCGTTCGACCTCAGGCCGGCTGAAAAGCCCTTTTACGATGATATAACCATCACGATGGTAGTCGCTGATCTGTTCCGGAGAAAGTTTGAAATTTTCCATATGCTATAAATGTCTTCCGCTTACAGATTGGGATTGATATTCGCGTCCGCCAAAGGAACAGGGAACCAATAATTGGCCTTGGTGATCGGCTTGGCGATGATCGCGTTCTCCAGGGGCTTCCTGTTCGGGGCGCTGTTGACCTGCTCCACCATTTGTAAACGCTGCAGATCGAACCACCGGGTGGTGCCTTCGGCGGCAAACTCCCAGGCCCGCTCGTTGACAACGGCGGTAATGAAGTCATCATTCGAAAGCCCTGATAAAGGTGTCAGGCCCGCTCTCGTGTGTACGTCATTCAATGCCTTGTAGGCATCGGCATTCGGCGTACCATCCGTCCTGGCCTGCGCCTCGGCATAGATCAGCAGCACGTGCGCATAACGCATCATATACACCGGTACGTTGGTAAAGTACAGCGAATTATCCGGAACACGGAACTTGGCATAATACGGATGGCCGTCCACGCTGTTCTGCCAGGTGACGGTACTGCCATCGGCCTTGGTAAAGACGGTGTGGAAAGTAAGGTCTTTTCTCAGGCCGGCGGGAAAGTTGTTGAAGAAGTTGATCTCCGCTTCGTAATCCTCCCATCCCCCTTCTTCCGGAGGGGTCGTGGAAGCGCCTGCAAACGCGTTGTTGGACCCGCCATAGTTGGCATTGGTCTGGAAAGCCATCACTTCTTCCATCCCGATCTTGCTGAGATCAGGCGGGTTCTGCTGGCTCCACAGATCGGACAGATTGGCCAGCCCGAAACCATAGGCGCCAGCGTTGTCGATGACTTTTTTGGACCATTGGGCGGCAAGGGCATATTTCGAGTTATCCAGGATGGGCCAGCCGCCTTCCGTCAAATACACGTCGGCCAGCAGGGCTTCCGCGGAACCTTTGTTCGGTCTGCCCGGATCCCTTTTTGTATTGGGAAGCAGGCTGTCCGCCGCCAGCAGGTCGCTTTCGATCACTTTGTACACATCGGCGGGCGGAGAAGGCTTCATGGTCAGTTGGTCCGGCGTAACGCCATTGGTGACATCCGTTACCAACGGAATATTCCCAAACCCCCTGGTCAGCCAGTAATACCCCAATGCCCTCAGATAATACGCCTCACCCTGGATCT
>DASZVM010000150.1:0-3064 GCA_035547295.1 Puia sp.
GTTAGTTAAAAAATCAACTTACTCAAAATCAGCCATTTATATTTTCATTATTACCTGATCCGCGGTCCTGGATACTGATAATTCTTATGCAAAAACAAGGCCCCTTCGGCCGGAAGAAGAAAGACTGACAGTTAAGGAAAAAAAACTGCCAAATAAGGGGCAGGGACTGGCGGGAAGGAAGAAAATGCTGACAGAGCTGCAGACAGCGCTTTTATGCTGAAGGACAGAGTCCCGCGACAAACGCCAGGACCTCCGCGATCGTCCGTTTGAAGTTCACGCTCCGGGGTATCTTCCGTACATGAGTACGCGCCAGCTGACCGGAGATCACCAGGGGAACATCGGGGATCCGCTGACCTATCTGGGAAAGGAATTTCTCGAAATTGAAATTGCCGGTAATGCCCGTCAGATGCGTGTACAGATAATCAGGGGTCTTGTACCTGCTGACGAACTCCACGTCCTTCAACGGTACATCGGCCCCCAGATAAAGCGCCTTTATACCATGGCTCCGCAGCAGGTAGTGCACGTACAACAGCCCCAGTTCATGATGTTCGCCTTCGGGAAGAAACAGCAGGACTGTACAGGGCACCTGACGGAACGACACCACCCCCTCGATACCTACGATCAGCTTCTGACGGATGATATTGGACACCAGGTGCTCCTGGGCGGGATGGATATGATTGGTCAGCCAGAGGATGCCGATACGATAAAGAAAGGGAAAGACTATCTGGGAGATGGCCCGGTCGATGCCATACGTAAACACATAGCTGTCCAGCTCATGTTCAAACGACGTTATGTCCAGGTCGATCATATGAGCTATCAGCTCATTGACCAGCCTCTCCTGGCGGGCTTCCGTGTCGGAAAGGGCGTAGATCCTGCTTCGCAGCTCCTGCTCGCTCATCCTGTCGATGTGCGAGATCTTATAACCGTATTTGTTCAGAAGGGAAATGTTGAGCACGGTCTTCAGCTCCTGGCTGCAGTAATAACGGATATTCGTCTCCGTACGACAAGGCTTCAGGAAATTATATCGCTGCTCCCATATGCGGATGGTATGGGCCTTGATCCCCGATAGGTTTTCCAGGTCCTTTATCGTGAAGACGTTCATACGTTTTTAGGAACAAGGAAGACGGCACCCTTGTTTAAGCTTTGGGGGGCAATATATGAACTTTTTTAGAAGGGAAGAAACAACTTGCTGAGGGTCAGAGAGTGGCATTACGGATCAACCCCGTGTCCAGCAGCTTTTTTACCGCATCGGAAATGCGGGTGCTGCGGAGATTTTCAAGATGTTTCTGATGGTGAAGGTCCGTGCCCAAAAGATCGACGTACTTTTTTTTGATGAGATATTGGGCCAGCTCCAGGGAGCCTTTCCCATAATACCCCTTGAGAGAGAGCAGATTAAGCTGGAAAAGACAGCCAGCGTCCTTCAGCTGCTCGTACCAGCCTTTGCTGGCGCCGAAGTACAGGTAACGCTCGGGATGTGCCAGCACGGGTTGATATCCCTTCAATTGCACCAGGAAGAGGATCTCCTTCAGGTTGATGGCAGGGACGGCAAATGACAGTTCGACCAGCACCATCTTATCCTTTAGTGTCAGCAGGGGCTGGTCCGTTTCCAGCAAATTAATGAAATGATCGTCCAGCAGATACTCAGCCGCGGCATGGAACTCCACCCCGATATCCTGCTTTTTCAGCTCCGCCTGCACGATCTCGTACCCATTTCCAATAGTGGTGGGCGTATTGGGATAATAATCCACCAGGACATGAGGGGTAGTGATCAGCTTACGATAGCCGAGATCGGCGAGCCCCCGTATGAGCCGGAGGGAATCCTCCAGGTCCCTGGCCCCGTCGTCGATGCCCGGGATGAGGTGAGAATGCATGTCGCAGGACAGGCAGCCGAAGATGTCGGAAGGTTCATCATGCTTTTTTTGAAAAAAAGAGAACATGCAAGCTTATTCGGTTAAATTTAAAACTTATACGTCCTGCTGGAAGATCGAGAACTTTCTGGCTTTTTCACAACGATCGGTCACCCAATCAAGATCCTTTAGATAAAGCACGTTTGCATGCTCGAATTCCGTGATAGGCTTGAGCTTCCTGGTAAAAGGATCATATTGGAAAGGCTTGAATCCATGATCAGACATCAGCTCAAGGATCTGCCTGTCATCATATCCATATCTGGCTCCGCTGCCGTTCAATTCAATGATCAGGGCTTTTAACACAGGCGAGCTCAGCGTTTGCGTTCCCCCACGTAAGGCAGGAAACTCAAAGCCTTCAATATCCATTTTCATGACCGTGGGAACTTCATCTTTAAATATCTCATCCAGCTTTCTTATTTGTACTTCCACAAAAGATCCGCCATTCCTTTGCTCGTTTTCAGACATGACATGATTCACAGTATCGTCAGTGGCAGTAAATCGTAAAACACCCGGGGTCTCGCCCACCCCGCATAGTTGCAGATCAACCAGATCGTTCATTTCATTCAGCACAACGTTCCTTTTCAGCCGGGCAAACGTGGATGGTATGGGTTCAACCGCCACCGTCCTTGCCCCCGCATTCCCCGAGGCAAGTATTGTATAGGCTCCGATGTTGGCCCCGATGTCAGCAAAAAGGTCCCCATTCCGCAGGACATGCATTACAAAAGCCATGTCATTGAATTCCAGCAACCCTGTATAAATATTGCCTGTTGCTCCCGCCATCCCTTTCTCGATCAGCAGAAAACTGTTCTCTACAAAGGGATACAACACGGGATGGTTGACCAGTCTTTGGCTTAACTGCCAGCCAATGAATCTTTTGTACGCATACATTTTCTTTTTTGAGGCCAGGGGATGCTGTGAAATAAAACGGGATATGCGTAAAAATTCCCTCATCATAAGCGTAAGTTTATGTCAGATATGCAATTAGATGTCAATTAGATGCCTCTTACATAATCCTGATACACTTTCCGGATGCCTTCCTCCAGGTTGATGGACGCCTTCCATCCCAGTTTATGCAATTTACTCACATCCATCAGCTTGCGTGGTGTCCCATCCGGCTTGGAAAGATCGTGCTTTATTTCGCCCTCATATCCCACGAT
>DASZVM010000151.1:0-11160 GCA_035547295.1 Puia sp.
AAGCCTGATCTGACGGATGAGCAGATAGGGAAGATCCTGGATTATATCAAAGCCTATGCACAGGTGATAGCAGGATTTAACGGTACCCTCTCCCTTCCTAAATCACATTTCACAGGCACGGACGGCAAGATCATGAACACCTGCGGAAAGACGGGCGATCTTTGGACAGGCGACCAGCCTGGTCAGCCGAGATCAGGATATTATGGAGTAAAGTTCTGGCGCGATCCTAACGTCAGCGGAAATACCCCGAGCGCAGCGGACGGCAAGACGCACATCTTCGGCGATCAGAATGTCACCATGCTGCGCCTGGGAGAAATATTGCTGGATAAGGCAGAGTGCCAGTTCAAGAACAATGACGCGGCAGGCGCCGCAGCTACGCTTGCGCTCGTGAGGAACCGGGCCTGGGGCGGCACCGCACCTGCTTCTTCCTTCGGTCCGGATTTTATGCAGATCATGCTGCAGGAATACAGACACGAGCTTACGGGAGATATGTCCTTATGGTATGATCTCAGGAGGACTGGCCTGCAGCTGGACTATATCAAGAATAACTTCGGCATTACCATCCCGACCGGCCACGATCTTTTGCCCATCCCCCAAAGCGCCATTGCCCTTAACCCTACACTAAAGCAGAACCCGAATTATTAATCATATAAGACTTCGTCTTACAAAAAGGCTTTGTATTTTACAGAGCCTTTCTTATATATCCTTTATGAAGCGTACGTATTGCCTGCTTGTTGTCATTGTCTTGCTGGCCTCCTGCCATGGGAAACAGACTTTGTTCGAAACCATCTCTTCATCCCATTCCGGTATACACTTTACCAACACCATCATAGAGAGCGACACCATCAATCCCATGGACGTAGTGAATATTTACAATGGCGGCGGCGTTGGCATCGGGGACTTCAATAACGACGGGTTGCAGGATATTTATTTTGGCGGTAACCAGGTGTCCGGTAAACTGTACCTTAACAAGGGTAACTTCACCTTCGAGGACATCACGGACAAGGCGGGCGTGGAAGGCCTGGGCCGGTGGGCGAGAGGCATATCCGTGGTGGATATCAACAACGACGGATGGATGGATATCTATATCTGCAATACCATCTATAAAGATCCGCAGAGAAGACGGAATATCCTATACATCAACCAGGGGGTGGACAAGGACGGCATACCCCATTTCAAGGATATGGCTGCCGATTATGGCCTGGATATGCATTACCAGTCTACCATGGCGGCCTTTTTCGATTATGACAATGATGGCGATCTGGACATGTACCTCACCGTGAACGAAGCGTCGAATGGAGAGAACCCCACCACTTTTCTTCAGCGCAACCAGGTGAATACGATACCCAGCATGGGCAGGCTGTATCGAAATGACATGGACAGCAGTCTGCGGCATCCGGTGTTCCATGATGTGTCCAGCCAGGCGGGGATAAGATTCGAAGGCTTTGGTCATGCGGCCACCATCTGTGACATCAACAACGACGGATGGAAGGATATCTATGTGTCGGACGATTTCCTGTCCAATAATATCCTTTACGTCAATAACCACGACGGTACGTTTACCAACAGGCTCAAGGAGTATTTTAAACATACATCCTTCAACTCCATGGGACAGGATGTGGTGGATATCAACAACGACGGGTTGCCCGATGTGGTAGAGCTGGATATGAACCCCGAGGACAATTATCGTAAGAAAAAAATGCTGGCATCGGACACGTATCTTACCTACCAGAACTTCGATGCTTTTGGGTACGAATATCAATATGTCCGTAATACCCTGCAGCTGAACCAGGGCCCTCGGGTGGGAGAGAACGATTCCACAGGTATCCCTGTCTTTGGCGACATCGGGTTTATGAGCGGTATTTCCCAGACGGACTGGAGCTGGAGCCCGCTGGTGACGGACTTTGACAACGACGGCTACCGGGACATCATCGTTACCAATGGTTTTCCCCGGGATGTGTCTGACCACGATTTTATGGCCTACCGGGATGAGCACAAGGCGCTGGTCTCCAAAAAAGAGCTGCTGGACCAGATCCCCCAGGTAAAACTGCACAACTATGCGTTCAGGAACAGGGGAGATCTTACGTTTGCAGACGTGTCCGCGGATTGGGGCCTGATGACACCCACCTTCTCCAATGGGGTGGCTTATGCGGATCTCGACAATGACGGGGCGGTGGACATGGTAATGAACAATATCAATGATGAGGCGCTGTTGTACAGGAATACTTCCCGGGATAAGGATACGGCAGCCAGGCATTACCTGGAGGTGAAGTTCAAAGGCGGCCCTCAGAATGTCAACGGCCTGGGAGCCACCATCGATGTTTTTTATGATCACGGCAAGCACCAGTCGTATGAGAATAACCCTTACCGGGGGTATTTGTCCAGCATGCAGGGCATAGCGCACTTCGGGCTGGCTGGTACGACCACATTGGATTCGGTGGTGGTGAAATGGTATGATGGCAGACAACAGACGATGCGTAATGTAAAAGCGAACCAGGTCCTGACGATAAGCCAGGCGGATGCCAGGGAGCCTTATTCCCTTCAGCAGCCGGCCATCGCGGAACATGCGCTCTTTAAAGAGATCACACGGGCAGCCGGCATGTCTTACAGGCATCATGATTATGACTTTATCGACTTCGATATCCAGCACCTGCTGCCCCATAAGCTTTCGGAATATTGTCCCGCGCTGGCCGCGGGAGACATCGACGGCAATGGCCTGGATGACCTGGTCATCGGCGGTAATGGCGTTTATGCTACCCATGTTCTGCTTCAGCAGCCTGATGGCAGATGGTTGCAAAAAGATTCGCTGCCGGGTGTGGCCCAGCGGTCGAAGGTGGCAAAAGACGAGGGTATCCTGCTTTTCGATACCAATGGTGACGGCAGCCCGGATATCTATATCGCCAGCGGAGGATATGAGCTGACCCCGGGGAACAACGGGTATCGTGACAGATTGTACATCAATGATGGCAAGGGACATTTCACCATGGATACGATGGCCCTGCCGGAGAACTATACCAGCAAATTCTGCGTCCGTGCGATGGATTACAACGGCGATGGAAAGCTGGACCTCTTTGTGTCGGGACGGGTGGACCCCTGGAACTATCCCCGGCCGGTGAGCAGCTATATCTTCAGGAATGATTCGGAAAAGGGACATGTAAGGTTCACCGATGTGACGGATGAGGTGGCACCGGGATTAAAGGACATCGGGATGATCTGCGACGCATTGTTCACGGACTTTGACGGGGATGGCCAGACGGACCTGATCGTGGTAGGGGAATGGATGCCCATCACCTTTTTTAAGAATACAGGCGGTAAGTTCAGCAATGTTACGGCGACCACAGGTGCGGGCGGGTTAAGCGGCTGGTGGAATTCCATCGCTGCCGGCGATTTCAGACATACGGGAAGAACGGATTATATCGTGGGCAATGTGGGACTGAATACCTTATACCAGGCCAGCGATGAATATCCGGTGTATATGACGGCCGGTGACCTGGAAGGCAACGGCAGGACAGTAGGGGTACCTTCCCTGTTCCTGCCGGACCAAAATGGCACAAAAAAGGAGTTCCCTGCCATGGGGAGGGACGATATGATCAGACAGATCAACAGTCTTAGAAAACGGTTCCCGAATTACAAGTCCTATGCGGAGGCTACCCTTGACCAGGTGCTGACGCCTGAACAGCGGAAAAATGCCTTCCGGCTAAAAGCCAATATGCTGCAGTCATGCTATCTGCGCAATGAGGGCGGCGGGAAATTTACAGTGATACCCCTGCCAAAGGCGGCCCAGGTGTCTACGCTCAATGGAATGGTGGTAGACGATTTTGACGGGGACGGCAATCCGGATGTATTGATCAATGGCAATGACTATGGGACTTCCATCGGCATCGGCCGGTATGACGCCTTGAACGGTCTCTTGTTAAAAGGAGATGGATCAGGCGGGTTCCAGCCGCTGACCATACAGCAAAGCGGTATTTATATCCCCGGCAACGGCCGGGCCCTGGTAAAGCTGCGGGATGGCAACGGCAATTATCTCGTGGCAGCCAGCCAGAATAAGAACGATCTGAAATTATATGCGCTGAAAAGAAAGACTGGCAGCATACCTGTCAAGCCGGATGATGTCAGCGCTGTGATCAGCTACCGTAATGGCAGGAAGGAAAAGAGGGAGCTCTATTTCGGCAGCTCATTCCTATCCCAGTCTGCCCGTAGTGTCATGACGGGTGGGGATGTGACGAGCGTGGATATTACCAACAGCCGGCATGAGACGAGGACTGTGCGTCCGGCCGAATAAAATATTGTTTAGGCGCTGATGGCGTGGATCCTCCCTTTGCTGGATTCACCCACCCGTAGCTCCACCGGCAGCATCTGTCTTTCAAACTCGAATACGGGCTTTTTCGATTCGACGGTCTTTATCAAAAGTCTCGCGGCCACTTTGCCCATCTGGACGGCAGGCTGCCGGACCACTGTCAGGGACGGACAGAAAAGATCCGTATTTTCCATGTTGCTGAACCCTGCCAAAGCCACGGTCCCCGGTATATTTATTTTCATATCACGGCAGCAGCGCATGCCCGCGATGGTCAACTTATCGGTGGATGTAAAAATAGCGTCCGGCTTATTGTCGGCATAGAACAGCTGGTGCATGACCATCTCTACTTCATCCGCATCAGTCCCTCCCTGCGGACAATACCGGATAAGGGATTCGTCTATTTCGAAGTGGTGTTCGGACAGGGCTTTCTTATAGCCTTCCAGTCTTTGCGCGGTGATATATTGGTGAGGAGAATCACCGATAAAAGCGACCCTCCGGCAATGGTTCCTCAGGAGGTGGTGGGTGCCTTTATACCCGCCAAGTCTGTTATCTATTAGCACTTTATGACCGGATAGCGCTTCAGCTGTCCGGTCGAAGAAGACGAGGGGCAGACCCCGTTCCTGCAGGTTTGCAAAATGGCTGGTGTCGGCGGTGCCGGGCGCAAGGGAAACGAGACAGCCGTCGATAGACCTGGCGGCAAGCATCCTGGTGATGTTCATCTCGTTCTCATAACTGCCCAGGCTCTGCGCCACGATGACATTATACCCACTTTCCCTGGCGACGCATTCGATGCCATTGATGATCTGGGAAAAAAAGGGGTCGGCGATCTCATGCACGATGACCCCGATGGACCTGCTTCTCCTGGCCTTGAGGCTCAATGCGATGGGGTTAGGTGTGTAATTGATCTTGTTCGCGTGGTCGAGGACCCGCTGCTTGGTAGTTTCGCTGATATCATTGCAGTCCCTCAACGCCCTGCTGACAGTCGAAGGGGATAAGTCCAGGGACCTGGCGATGTCTTTGATGGTGGCTGCTTCGAATCTCATTTGTATTGATTGTATTTGAAATTGATCGATCCACCTGGTTTGCCTCCTAAAATTAAACCCCTTTGTCCGGAAATGGTACAGTCGGTATGATTCTGACAAAAATTGGCTAAAAATGTATCAGGATTGCGGTGACGATAGGTTTAACATTGCGGTATGAAAGCACTTGTCAACCCATTTTGCCTGCTGCTTATTTCAGTATCGACTCTTGCCCAGCCATTTGACCCCGTGAACAGGAACGCTTCGCCCGAAGCAAAACGGCTGCTGAAGTATCTATACAGCATCAACGGCCGGCAGCTGTTGAGCGGTCAGCATAACTTCAATGAAAGCATGCACAGATACGATGACAGCGTATATGCCATTACGGGGAAATATCCTGCCGTATGGGGTACCGACTTTATCTGGAACTGGAAGACGGACAACGGCCAGGCCATCGTTGACGAATGCATCAGGAGGAATAAGGAAGGGTATATCATCACGCTGATGTGGCATCAGGGAAGGCCCACGGACGATGCGCCGTACGACTGGAAGAAAAGCATCCAGGGAAAGCTTACGGACGGGCAATGGAAAGAGTTGACAACGGAAGGAACGCCTTTGCATAAACGCTGGCTTGCGCAGATAGATGTCGTGGCAGGGTATCTTGGTCAATTGAATGCGGCGCATGTGCCCGTGTTATGGAGGCCTTATCATGAAATGAACGGCATATGGTTCTGGTGGGGGAATAAGAAGGGAAAGGATGGGATAGCAAAGCTCTGGAAGATGATGTATGACCGTTATGTCAACCACTTCCATCTGAATAACCTCCTTTGGGTGTGGGGCGCCAATGGGCCGAGGGATATACCGGGTGACGAAGCGTATGCCTATAAGGATTTTTATCCGGGACGTGAATTCGTGGATATATTAGGAGCGGACGTCTATCATATGGATTATGAGCAGAAGGATTACGATGATCTGTTGGGTTTGGCAGGGGGAAAGCCGATAGCGCTTACCGAGTGTGGTGAGCTGCCCTCGCCGGCTATATTGGATGCACAGCCGAAATGGTCCTGGTTCCTCGTGTGGTCCGACTGGATCTATAGCCATAACAGCCCTCAGCAGGTGCGCGCGGTTTATGAGAGACCGCAGACGGTGACGCACGGGCAGCCAGCTGCAAGCTACAAGCCACAAGCTGCAAGTGATGATAAAATGCATCTCAACAGCCGCGGGTACCTGGAATATGAGGGCGTGAATGTGATGCTGGCGCAGGATTTTTATCCGGAAGGTCACCAGGGCGGTGTAGGTGTGATACAGCATGGACAAAGGGTGGCGACCAACGGCGACATAAGGCTGGAGCCCACGCCGGGTCAGTGGCAGCCTGTTCCAAAGGTCGGACAGCACATAATAGACAGGTCTGCTGGGAGCATCAGCGTGCATATGGAGTATCCGGATGAGACAAAGGACAGGAAAGGATTTAATCCCATTATCTACCCCGATCTGCATTTTAGCTACACCGTCCGTGTAGAACCGGCAGGGGTTGGGTTTAAGATCATCGTCGATCTGGACAGCGCATTGCCTGCTGCCTGGGTCGGCAAGGTGGGGTTCAATTTCGAGCTATACCCCGGGGTTCTTTTTGGCAGATCGTATTATATGGACAGCGCCTCCGGCATCTTTCCGCAGCAGCCGAACGGACCACATTACCGCGATGGGGATGGTGAGTGGCAGATCAGACCGATGGCTACCGGGCGCAGGCTGGTGGTTGCACCTGAGAGCGACAGGCAGCGGATGAGCATCGAATGTCTGAAAGGAGATGACCTTCAGCTGATAGACGGACGGGGCAGACACAACAATGGCTGGTTTGTCGTACGCTCCCTGGTGCCACGGGGTGCTGTGAAAGACGCGGTGGAATGGCTGGTGACGCCTCATGCCATAAAAGGATGGATGTCCCCGCCGACCGTGCAGGTATCGCAGGTGGGGTATCATCCGCTGCAGAAGAAAATAGCTGTTATCGAGCTGGACACCAGAGATAAAAAAAGATCGGACGTCTCTCTCTGCCGCATCGATCCGAAAGGAAGCGAAGAGACAGTACTACGATCAAAGCCGGTTGAATGGGGCGACTTTCTCCGGTATCACTATCTGCAATTCGATTTTACATCCATAAGGCGTTCCGGCATGTATGTGGTGCGGTACGGGGATGTGCGGACCAATCCTTTCCAGATAGGCGACAGCGTGTATGTACGGAATGTTTGGCAGCCTACCCTTGAATATTTCCTGCCTGCGCAGATGTGTCATATGCGGGTGAATGATAAATATCGGGTATGGCATGGTTACTGTCATATGGATGATGCCCGTATGGCGCCTGTGGACTCCAACCATTTTGACGGCTATATACAGGGGAATTCCACCCTTACGAGCTATCACAGCGGCGAGACCGTGCCGGGACTGAACGCAGGCGCCTGGCATGATGCGGGGGATTTCGATCTGCGGGTGGAGTCCCAGGCAGAGACCGTATATGGATTGACGCTGGCATATGAGGCTTTCAAGGTTGGTTACGACAATACTTCCGTGGACCAGCGTCGTCACCTGGTGGAGATCCAGCAGCCTGACGGGAAACCGGATATGCTGCAGCAGATAGAGCACGGTCTTCTTTCCATCGTCGGAGGATATAAGAGCATGGGCAGATTTTACAGGGGCATCATCGAGCCTACGTTGAGACAGTATACGACCCTGGGAGATGCCGCCAATATCACGGATAACAAGATCTATGACGGCAGCGGACCGGCCGATGACAGATGGGTCTTTACAGAAGATAATCCGGGCAGGGCGTTGGAGGTAGCCGCGGCGCTTGCGGCTGCCCATCGGGTGATGAAGGGATACAATGATACGCTGGCGGAGGATTGTTTGCGGATAGCGAGGCAGGTGTGGAACAACACAAGTGAACAGGATCCCGGCCAACGCATAGAGCTGGCTACAGAACTATACCTCACCACAAAAAATAAAGAATATGCCGGTTTCCTGGTGAGCCACCGCGAGACCATCGCCGGGTCCATGAACAATCACGGCTGGGTCATAGGACGGGCGCTGCCCCTGATCCATGACAGCAGCCTGACGAATGCCGTTACCGCTGCCGCGGGAATACTAAAGGACTCCATCGTTGCCAGGGGCCGGCGGACACCCTATGGCGTCCCATATCAGCCGAATATCTGGGGCGCCGGATGGGATATCCAGCATTTTGGGGCAAAACAATATTTTCTTCACCAGGCATTTCCCGCTATCTTTTCAGAAGAGTACATGCTGGCTGCGCTCGATTTTATACTGGGCTGTCATCCCGGTGAGAACACAGCCGGCTTTGCCTCGGGGGTAGGGGCGCATTCCATGATCCCGGCCTATGGGTTCAACCGGGCGGACTGGAGTTATATTCCCGGAGGCATTGCATCAGGTACGGCGCTCATCCGGCCTGATTTTCCCGAGCTGCTGCCTTTCCCCTATCTCTGGCAGCAGGGCGAATATGTCTTAGGCGGAGGTACGACGGATTATCTTTTGCTGGTGCTGGCGGCAGACCAGGTACTGAATGCCCGGCAGACGCCAAAGCCTGCTGACAGCATCCTTGCCCAGATGCGATATGCGGCAAAGGAAGGGTTGCTGGACGAGTATTATCCCCGGAACATCGACACGTTATATGGAGGATATCTAAGCACTTTCAGCTATGACTTTACACCCGTAGGACCCCAGGATAAGATGATCGTCACCCAGGCCAGACATATCTGGTCGACGGCCAAGGCGGCGATGTTCTATCATGATACCTCGTATATCGCCATGTCCCGTCATGGCTTTTATTTTTTGAGGGATAAGATGTGGGACCCCCTGCATGGAGGGTTCTATACACTGGTGACCCGTGAGGGTGTTGCTAAGAGTACGATCAAAGAAGCTTATGGGAATGCATTTGGCATCTATGCGTTGTCGGCCTACTATGAATGTTCAAAGGATACGGCGGCATTGGGTCTGGCAAAACGGACATTCCTGTGGCTGGAGAAACACAGCCATGACCCTGTGCGGAAAGGGTACTTCCAGCACCTGGAGAGAAATGGCGCCCCCGTGGTCCGGACGGCAGAGGTGGACAGCCGGGCCGAGACTGGATACAAGGACCAGAACAGCTCTATCCATCTGCTGGAGGCTTTTACCGCGCTATATCATGTATGGCCGGACCCGTTGGTGCGCCGGCGGCTGCAGGAGATGCTGGTGCTGATAAGGGACAGGATCGTGACGCCCCGCGGTAATCTTCAATTGTTCTTTACACCAGACTGGCGGCCCGTCAGCTTCCGCGATTCTTCGGAGCAGACGATCATGCGGCATAAGAACCTGGATCATGTCAGTTTTGGGCATGATGTGGAGACGGCATATCTGCTGCAGGAGGCATCGGAGGCGCTGGGGCTGAAAGATGACAGGACGACGTTTACAGTGGGAAAAAAGATGGTGGACCATGCGTTGATGAATGGATGGGACAGCACGCTGGGAGGTTTTTATGATGAAGGCTATTATTTTAAGGACAAACCGGGCTGTACGATCATCAACAAAAGCAAGAACTGGTGGGCCCAGGCAGAAGGGTTGAACACCCTGCTGATATTTTCTTACTTATATCCCCATGATCCCATGCATTACAGGGACCGTTTTATCAAACTCTGGCAGTATGTACAGACCTATATGATCGACCACGAGCATGGGGACTGGTATGAGGAAGGACTGGACAACGAGCCGCAGCGAAAGACGGCATTGAAAGCGCATATCTGGAAAGGCACCTATCATTGTTTCCGGGCCCTGAGCAATTGCATAGGACGGCTGAGCGCCGGCGATACCCATTAGGGCTGCGGCCGGATATCCGGCAACGCATTCACCAGCGCCAGCACAGCCCAGCTGGTGGCAAAGGCGGAGATGAACTGGTTCTCGTCATATGGGGGGAAATCACTGTTAAAAAAAGGCTGTGTGGGAAAGGTCCTCGACTCCTGTATCCAGGCGCCGTCAGAACCCCGGGTACGCAGGAGGAAATCCACACCTTGCTGATATTCTTTGTCGGCGGAGCGAAGGGCTCCGCATTCGAACAAGGCATAGAGAGACTCCCCCGTGGCATAAGCATCCCCGGGCAGTGTGGACAGCTCCGACCAGCTGCCGTCCGGATGTTGAAGGATCTTTAATTTTTCAGCTCCCGTACGTATGTCATCCCGCGACGCATCGCACCAATATAAACCCAATAGCTGGAATACCAGCTCCTGGTGGGTTGCCGGCGTATGTGTGAGCAGCCATTGCCTGGTGCGCCGGGTCATTGAATCCACCAGCCTCTTTTTTGAAGGACTTGCATAAAGCCTGATAGCGTGGATATTGACGGCAGTGGGATGGAATATCCCCGCCGAAAAGGGCGGACGTCCTCTTTCGGGAATAAAGCTCCCGTCGGTGCGGGCGAGGTTTATCAAAAAATCGACGACGGCATCGGTAGACATGGAAGGCGGATATTTTTCCGCATACATGCTCATCAGACCATATGCATCCCCCAGCATGATGAGGTCGGCATCCGTGGTGTGGTAGGGGGCCGCAAAAGAAGGCCGCTTGATCCCGTCCATCATTTTATGTCTTTGCAGGCGAAAGCTATCATCGAAATGCAGCCCTTTTTTTTCGGCGATCTCGCAGGCCATGGCTGGAAGGACCTCATGATGACAGGAGATGCATTTCCCTTTACGCATAAAGGTCCCCGAGCTTTGCTGCAGCAGGATCAGGGATTGGCTGACGGCTGTTTTTAGCAAGGCGTCCCTGTCGGGAGACGGGGATTGCGTCCAGGAAAGACAGATACTTGAGAGG